>JAFTRF010000010.1 GCA_017462405.1 Clostridia bacterium
AAGACCTGCCATCGCATTTGTACATTATTTTACCGTCATGTCTTGTAATGGACTTTTTCGACAGCCTCAGCACTCCATCCGGGCGAACCGGGTGGAGTGCTTTTTACTGTGCAGAGTCGGAACGATTATGCGTTTGTTTCTACGATTGCGGCACCCTTGCCAGACAGCCGGACGCATTCACCGTCGAGTGTGGCATGCAAGCCGAGGGGGAGCGATACGGCGCCGGGAACAGCGACCTCAGCGGGGGCATCCTTGGGCTGGATGATCACCGTGACCTTGCCACGGCGGTAGACCAGCGGGTAGCCGTCGGACAGCACCTCGAATTTCGTGTTATCGACCAGATCGGGGGTCAGGCGGCGGCGGGCGATGAGCGCGCGCAGATAATGCATCAGAGAGTCCGGATCGGCCCACTGTGCAGCGACGGTCGGGGCATCCGGCCGGTCATCCACCGGCAGGTAGGGCGTGTCGCTCGTGGAGAAGCCCTTGTTTTTGGTGTCGTCCCACTGCATCGGGGTGCGGGAGCCGGTGCGGTTGTACGCACCCTCCTTGGAGGGGAGCGGCAGGTATTCCATGCCGATTTCGTCGCCGTAGTACACGAACGGCACGCCGGGCATCGTCATCAGGAAGGTATAGGCGATTTTCAGATCGTCGGTATCCCGCCGCATGGAAATGCGGTGCATATCGTGGTTGCCGGTGGGCAGCGCGATCAGACCCTGCGTGCGGGTCGCGTCGTAGTGCTGCTGATAAATGTCGAGAAATGCGCGGAAATCGCCCTTGCCTTCGGGACGGAAGTAGCTGTCACCGATCCAGCTTTCGGACTGGTTGGTGCCGCGCTCATGGCGGAACAGCGTGGTATAGGCCTTGTTGGTGCAATGCAGCATGAAGTCCACATCAAATCCGGCGGCAATGGCCTCCTTGGGCGAACCCCATTCGGCGATGAGTGCGCCGTCGGGGTGCTTGGCCTTGTAGCGGGCGCGCAGGTCCTGCCACAGTTCCCGGATGCCCTCGCCGGTGGGGTCGTCCTTGACCAGCGAGCTGGCCATATCGACCCGGAAACCGTCACAGCCCAGATCGCTCCAGAAGTCCATGATGTTCAGCAGCTCCTGCCGGTTGGCCATACAGGCGGGGTGATCCATCGGCAGCTGCCACGGCTTGGTGATGTTTTTATAGCCGTAATTCAGTGCAGGCTGACAATAGAAAAAGTTGGTCCGGTAGCAGCCGTCGCGGTCAGAGTAGCCGCCGATGAGCCGGAAGCCCGATTCCCACACGGAATTGGTCCAGATGTAGCGGTCGGAGTATTCGTTGCGCTCCGGGCGGGCAGACTGCTGGAACCATTCGCACTCCAGCGCGGTGTGACCGGCCACCAGATCCATGATGACGGACAGCCCGCAGGCGTGGGCCTCCTCGCACAGCGCGCGGAAGTCCTCGTTGGTGCCATAACGCGGCGCGATCTTGTAGAAATCCGTCACGTCGTAGCCGGCATCCCGGAACGGGCTTTCGTACACGGGATTCAGCCAGATGGCGGTATAGCCCATGTATGCAATGTGCCGCAGCTTGGCGCGGATGCCGTTGAGATCACCGATGCCGTCGCCGTTGCTGTCGCAGAACGACTGGGGGTAGATGTTGTAGATGACTGCGTCACGCAGCCACGAGGGTACAGACATGGCAGATGCTCCTTTCGGAATGTGAATGTGGGGATGGGATTCTGTCGGCGGAAGCCCCTCTGTCCTCCCGTTGGTCGGACATCTCCCAAAGGGGCATTGCCCGGTAGGGGCGTCAATCTGGCGCCAATTGCAAGGACCGTCCGGGAGGCCACTCCCTGCAAGATCGAAGCCGTATTGCGTGCGGGCATAACTTCGGGAGAGCCGGCACGGCGCAGCCGTGACTGAGAGGGGAAAATGGCAGAGATCGGTTACAGCAGGCGCTTGCGCAGGTCTGCGCCATCGCAGGCGGACAGATACGCCGGCGGTACATCCAGCACCGTCTTGCATCCGGTAAAGCCCTCACGCGCCATGCGGACCGCCGCACGGGCATAGGCCACCAGCACCGACGAGGTGAATTCCGGATTGGAATCCAGCGTCAGCTTATATTCGATGACGTGCGTATGCTCGCCGTTCAGACCGGTCTGGCCGCAATGCAGCACCGAGCCGCCGTGGGGGATGCCGCTGTGGTAGCGTTTCAGTTCTGCCAGAGAAATAAAATGCACCGTGGTGTCGTAATCGGCAAAATAATTGGGCATGGTCTTGATCTCACGCTCGATGCGGGCGAGGTCGGCCCCCTCTGCCGCCACCACGAAGCATTCACGGGTATGCTTTTCGCGGGTGGACAGTTCCGGATTCTCACCGGCGCGCACACGGGCCATCGCAGACTCTACGGGGATGGTGTACTGGCGGGCATCCACCACACCGTCAATGCGGCGGA
>JAFTRF010000131.1 GCA_017462405.1 Clostridia bacterium
AACACCGCACCGTCTGACTCCGGGAATCTGCCGGATGAACTGAGTTCTTCCAGCAATGATGTTTCTTCCGATACTTCATCAAACACTGTTTCCGTGCCTGCTTCTTCAAACTCCACTTCGTCCAATCTCTCGCCAGAAAATTCTTCTACGCCCAGCAAAGAGCCTCCTGCTTCCAGCAAGCCGACGCTTGTAAACGGTATGCGTCCGGAGTTCAAAAAAGCCATGGACGATTATGAAGCATTTTACGATGATTACTGTGCTTTCATGAAGAAGTACTATAAAAATCCTTCTGATCTCACTATGATCATCGAGTATGGCAAACTGATGGCACAAGCAAAGAAAATGGATACCTCTTTTGAAAAATGGGATGGTGATATGAATCATGCAGAATCCCAGTATTATATTCAGGTTTCCTCTCGTGTAGCCCAGAAACTCAACGATTTGGCTTATTCCATGCAGTAACAGTACAAAATCCGCTCCGGAAATCTCCGGGGCGGATTTTTTCGTGCAGAAATATTTCATTTAACTCCGTCACATCTTCCGATGGAACGCACCGATGCTGTAAAACGCCAAGAATCAAAAAACGCCCGGTCTGACATCATCTGCCAGACCGGACATTTTTATCTTCACTCTTAATATTTCTTATAAGTCGCACCGCTGGCACCGGTGAAAGTGTTCGCACTGAAGCCCACAATCTGATCACCGCCGACGTATGTACCGTGGCTGTAATAGTCCACGCGCATCGACGAGCCACTTTCCGTAATTACCGTATACGGGTTCACATTCGCTTTGACGCCACTTTCCAGCGAACTGCCACTGCTGATGGGAATGGTCAGCAACATAATCAGACCAATGATGTACAGCGTCTTAAACAAGCCCAGATTTTCCGTCACAATCGTGGCAGCGATCCAACCCACTGCTGCACAGAAGCAAATAATAATCACTGCCATCGTGATCCGTACCACCCACCGGGCCGCAAACCACGGAAAATCCTTGCTGAACAAATCTGTAAGAAGAAACAGTGCCGCAATCACAAGCAGTACCTTCATCGGCCAGCCCAACATGAACTCCGTCACACCGTACAAATCCATACCAATATCTGCTTCTTCACAGAACAATGCAATGGCGGTAACAACACCAATCAGCAATTCAAAAATGATAAACATCCATTTGCTGAAGCCATCCCGGAAAAGCGGCCACAGTGGATTGCCGTAGCCGCTTTTCTGGCGCAAAAAGCTCAGCACAATCATCACCACTGCCAACGGCACCAACGTTCCCAACATGATTTTCTCATCAGAGGCCCATTTTTTCACCGCAGTCATAAACTGCGTTGCAGAGAAATCAAACCGATAACTTGTGCCCGGATTGACCAATTTATCGAACTCCTCGATTGACCGGATCGTAACATTCTTAGCCCATTTCATATCTTCTGTAATTTCCTGATCCGTATAAACCGTAACGCCTTCCACGCCGTCAAATGCTCTAGGCGAGATGTTTTTCGGAATATCCCGCATACGTACATGGCGGACGTTGCTTCCCACCAGAACATTTGCACTGACCGCATTTACCGTATAATTCCGGGTCTGTCCGTTCTGCTTGTAGGCATACTGCTTTTCCAGCACGATGGCCTCACCCTTATAATCTGCTTCAATCCCTGTCCATGTACAGTTGGGTTGTACTTTGTTGTAATGCAATTTCACCGATGTTTTTGCATCCGTCCAGTCAAATTCCGGTGCTTTTACCGGCACGACAAATATTCCAATGAACGCAATCACCAATACGATCACCAGTAACCATGTTGTAAAATCAAACTTCCGTTCTTGTGTCTGCTTCGCCATTTTCGCATCTCCCTTTGTTGTGGCGCAATGTGCCTGCATTTCCTGTCAAATAATCCCTTTTCATTATATCAAACCGTTGCGACAAAATCAAGCTTGCAACGACATTTTCTATTTGTCAATTTTTTTGTTCCCATCATTTTTCTTGTACAAACATTTGCTTTACTCAATCACATCTTCCGATGGCATTTTTTCTGACGGTACAGTCCCGATACAATGAAACAATGCCCCCTCCGGCATTTGTCGGAGGTATTTCCATGTGGACTGTTCTTTCACCAGTGATATCGTCGTTGCATTCGCCACCACAAACACTACCCTCTCACCGGACTCCGGAAATATCACCGTCAATACACCTTCTTTGATTTCATAGGTGCCGGATTCCGACCGTTTCAGCTGTCCGGAAAGTGCCGTTGCAAACACAGCTTTGACGGTATTGTCCTCGCTCCGGAGAAAAAATGCCGGTACAGACCGCAGTTCTGACTGAAAGCCGGTGCTGAATGTCTCCGGGTCAATGTACAGTTCCGGATGTTTTTGTTCTTGCTGTCCGCAGCCGCTCAGGCACAATATACCAAACAGCAACAGGAAGGCGAGGAGCACTCGTCTGCTTCTATACTTCATCGCTTTGTCTCCTTTGGTAAATCTTGTTTTTTCAGTATAGCACATTCTTCGTTCTGCTGTCAAGCCGCCCGGATCCGACGCTTTCCCCGTTTTCTATGTTCAGCCCCCCAAAAAAATGAGCCAACCTGCAAAATTTTTTGTGCGGGCCGCCTCTTTCATCTTGGCCACGACTATGCTATACTATCTAAGTAGACCAAGCGAAAGGATGTCGAATTCAAATCCATGAAAACCTTGCTGATTACGGCCTTTGAGCCGTTCGGCGGAGAGGCCGTCAACGCCTCTATCGAAGCCGTTACACGTCTTCCGGAACATATCGGAAACTGGAAGCTGATGAAAAAAATCATCCCGGTGGTATTCCGGGAAGCCGCAGAGCAGACCATCACCATGGCCGAAGCGCTGGAAGTCGATGCCGTACTGTGTATCGGGCAGGCCGCCGGCCGCAATAAAGTGACCCCCGAACTGGTAGCGCTGAACCTGCAGTATGCCGCTATCCCGGACAATATGGGCAACTGCCCCAAGGACTCCCCCGTCGTGAAGGGCGGCGAAAATGCCCTGTTCGCCACCATGCCCATCCGCACCATGGCCGCCGCCATCACCGCTGCCGGACTGCCCGGCGCCGTGTCGTATTCCGCCGGCAGCTACGTCTGCAACGATATTTACTACGAGTTGCTGCACTATTTCAAAAATCCTTCGGTGCCGGTTGGCTTCATCCATGTGCCCGCATTGAACACCATGGCCTCCGAACAGACCGCCGCCGCACTGGAAGCCGCAATTGCGGTGCTAGATTGATCGTCCTGCGACACAGGGACCGTCCTCCGGACGGTCTTTTGATTTTCCGTACTTCAAGTTTTTACAGAAAGGAAGCTTATCATGAATGCATCCGTACTTCGTAAATATGCCCGCCTGATCGTCCGTGTCGGCGCCAACGTGCAGCCCGGCCAGCCGGTGACGCTGACCGCAGCCGTGGATCAGAGTGCGTTCGCCGTGCTGGTCGCGGAAGAATGTTACCTCGCCGGTGCCTGCCGCGTCGATATGGAGTGGACCTGTCAGGCCCTCACCAAGCTGGACTACAATTATCAGAGTCTGGAAACGCTGTCCGTTGTTCCCGCATGGAAAGAAGAAAAAATGAAGCGCATGGCTACGGAATTCCCGTGCCGGATCTTCCTGTCCAGCGACGACCCCGACGGTCTGCGCGGCATCGATACGCAGAAAATGCAGCAGGCACAGTTGGCAACCGCACCCATCACGAAGTATTACCGTGATGCCATCCGTTCCAAAAATCAGTGGGTCATCGCCGCCATCCCCTCGACGGCATGGGCAAAGAAGGTGTTCCCCCATCAGAACGAAACGGATGCCGTAGCTGCTCTGTGGGACGCGATTCTGAAATCCGTCCGTGTATCGGATGACCCGGCCAACGACCCCATTGCCGAGTGGGCCAAGCACAACGACCATCTGAAAAAGCGCAGCAAGTGGCTGACGGAACAGAAATTCGATTATGTGACCTATCACAGCGCCAACGGCACCGACTTCCGCGCCGACCTGATCCCGCAGGGCGTGTGGCACGGCGGCTCGGACATCACCGTACAAGGCAATGCCTTCAACGGCAACCTGCCCACCGAGGAAGTGTTCACCTCTCCCATGGCCGGTAAGGCCGAGGGCAAGCTGGTGTCCACCAAGCCCCTGTCCTACCGTGGTCAGCTGATCAACAATTTCTGGCTCCGCTTTGAAAACGGCCGTGCCGTGGAGTGGGATGCCGAAACCGGCAAAGATCTGCTGACTCAGATGCTCACCATGGACGACGGCGCTGCCAAGCTGGGCGAGCTGGCACTGATTCCCGTAAACAGCCCCATCAGCAACAGCGGCATTTTGTTCTATACCACTCTGTTTGATGAAAATGCCAGTTGCCATGTCGCTATGGGCAATGGCTTCAATAACTGTGTGGAAAACGGCATCAACATGACCAACGAAGAATGCCGCGCACTGGGCATCAACGACAGCATGATCCATGTGGATTTCATGATCGGTGCGGATGACCTGTGCATCACCGGCTACAAAAACGGTGTTGCTACGCCCATTTTCGTCAACGGCGACTGGGCAGACTAAAATTCCGCATATAAAAAGGGCGTACCGCTGTATTGCACTGCGGCACGCCCTTAAATTATACCATTTTGTATTCACTTACTGCAGTTGCCGGTTCATCACGTATTCCGTACCTCTGCAGATCAGTCCGCAAACAGCGGTGTGGACAGATACCGGTCGCCGGTATCCGGCAGCAGCACCACGATGGTTTTGCCCGCGTTTTCTTTGCGCTTCGCCAGTTCGATCGCAGCCCAGACAGCAGCACCAGAGGAAATACCCACCAGAATGCCCTCCGTTTTGCCCACTTTCCGACCCGTTGCAAACGCGTCTTCATTTTCCACCGGGATGATCTCATCGTAAATGCCGGTGTCCAGTACGGCCGGTACAAATCCGGCACCAATGCCTTGAATCTGATGCGCACCGGGCTTTCCTCCGCCCAACACAGGCGAGGCAGCCGGTTCCACCGCAACCACTTTCACGGCAGGGTTCTGCGCTTTCAGGTACGCACCCACGCCGGTCAGCGTCCCTCCGGTGCCTGCACCGGCCACGAAAACATCCACCTCGCCATCGGTATCGGCCCAGATTTCCGGGCCGGTGGTGGACTTGTGAACAGCGGGATTGGCCGGATTGGTGAACTGGCCGGGAATGAAGCCGCCGGGAATCTGTGCGGCCAGTTCTTCCGCCTTTGCGATCGCTCCCGCCATTCCCTTGGCACCCTCCGTCAGCACCAGCTCTGCACCGTAGGCTTTCATCAGCTGGCGGCGCTCGATGCTCATGGTATCGGGCATGACGATGATGATCCGGTACCCTCTGGCTGCCGCAACGGAAGCCAACCCGATGCCTGTATTGCCGGAAGTCGGCTCAATGATGACAGAATCCGCGGTCAGCCTGCCGCTGGCTTCTGCATCGTCGATCATCGCCTTGGCTACCCGGTCCTTGACGGAGCCTGCGGGGTTGAGGTATTCCAGCTTGGCGAGGATGCGTGCGTTCAGCCCCAGTTCTTTTTCAATGTGGGTCAGTTCAAGCAAGGGCGTTCTGCCGATCAGCTGGTCAGCAGAGGTATAAATGTTGGCCATGATAATGCCTCCAATGTTGCAGTCTTTTGGTTTATTTTTGCGTTTGTATATGCCCGTCCGGCAATTATTCATAGTATAACGCCAAATCTCCGTCATTTCAATCCGCTCTTGTAAAAATCCGGTGCTCATTTGATCGAAAAGACCTGTGCTTCAATACAAAGCACAGGTCTTTTTCTGGAGCGGGTAATGGGAGTCGAACCCACCTATCAACCTTGGGAAGGTCGCATTCTACCGATGAATTATACCCGCATATTCAGTTGCGGACTATATTATAGCACACCCATCCGGATTTTGCAACAGGAAAATCAAAAAATTTTCACCCTTTTTCCGACACGGCATATACTGATACGGAACATCCTATGTCTGTAGGAGGAATTTTATGCCGGTTGTTTATTTGTCGCCATCGGTGCAAAACTGGAATGTGGGCTACGGTACCTACGGCACTGAGGAAGAGCGCATGAACCTCATTGCCGACGTGGTGGAATATGATCTGGAACGTCACGGTGTCGAAGTGGTCCGCAATACCCCGGATCAAAACCTGCAACAAATCGTTGCGCAATCCAATCAGGTCCGACCGGATGCACACGTCGCTATCCATTCCAACGCTTCCGCCAACGGCACCGCCCGCGGCCCGGAAGTCTACGTTCACAAATTCGGTTCCAATGCGCAGATTCTGGCCAACGACATTTATGACCAGCTGCTGGCCATTGCCCCCACGGACGGCTTTGGCGTAAAAGAAGGCTACACCGCCTTCAACGGGCGGGGCTACTACGAGCTGCGCCGTACCACGGCCCCGGCCGTACTGGTCGAGGTGGCATTCCACGACAACCCTGCTGATGCCGATTATATCATCAACAACATCTATGAACTGGGCGTCGCCATCACCCGCGGTATTCTGGAATATTTCGGAATCCCCTATCAGGAGGACACCCCGGAAAACATCAATTACCTGCGCAGTCAATACAACGGAAAATACTAATTTGTCGAAAATATCACTAAAAAGCACTTTTAGGGCTTGCAAATTGTGGAAAAATACGGTATGATAGTAACAGGTGACGCGCAAGCGTCTGATGTGATGCCGTATACTATTACTCTGGAGGGAAACACAATGGATGCAAAACAAATCATGAAGTTCCTGGAAGATACCGCCTATGTTCACGTTGGCGGTACCGAACAGGAAAAGCAGGTTGCCGCTTACATCTCCGATTGCTGCAAAAGCCTCGGATTGCATACGACGACAGAAGATTTCGACGTGCCGATGGCCACCGTGCACAACGCCAAGCTGTATGCCGGCGGCGAAGAGATCCCTTGCATGGCTTACCGTTGCAGCGGAAATGCCGATGTGGAAGCTCCCTTGTTTTACCTGAACACCCGCGGCGATGCCTATGCCCTGTCGCAGTGCAAGGGTAAGATCGTCCTGTTGGAAACTGGTGTGGGCTACTGGACGTACCACGATCTGGTAGAAAGCGGTGCGGTCGGTTTCATCACTTTCAACGGGGATGTCCGGGTCGCAGATTCCGACATTGATGATCGGGAACTCCGCACCTATGTAGCGCGGGATCTGAAGATTCTCCCCGGCGTGAACATCCATGCCCGTTCCGCCGTCAAGATGATTGCCGATGGTGTGCAGTCTGCCCGGATCGTTCTGGCACAGGATCAGTACACCGGCACTTCCCAGAATGTAATTCTGGATCTCCCCGGTGACATCGACAAAACCATCGTCTTCACTGCGCACTATGACTCCACCCCCCTGTCAAAGGGTACCTATGACAATATGTCTGGCAGTGCCGCACTGCTGTCCCTGACAAAATACTACAAGGATCACCCCCATCGTCACGGTGTCCGCTTCATCTGGTGCGGCAGCGAGGAGCGCGGTCTGCTCGGTTCCAAAGCCTATGTCGCAGCACACGCCGAAGAACTGAAGGATGTCGTGCTGAATATCAACACTGACATGATCGGTTCCATTATGGGTGGCTTCCGGGCCATCTCCACGGCAGAAGAAGGGCTGCCTTACTTCATCCGCTATCTGTCTTTGATGCACGGCGTATGCATTGAATCCCGGCAGGACATCTATTCCAGCGATTCCACACCCTTTGCCGATGCTGGTGTGCCCGCTATCTCGTTCGCCCGCATCGCCCCGTCCAATACCGCCACGGCCCACAACCGTTACGACACCCCCGCTGTCATGAGCGGCCCGCAGATGGTGTATGACATCGACTTCATCCGCTTGTTTGCCGATCAGATGATCAATGCCGTCATCTGCCCGGTCAAGCGCGAGATTCCCGACAAGATGAAGGAAAAGCTGGACACCTACCTTTCCCGGAAGCGCAGCAAGCCCTTCACATTCTGATTTTTGCAAAAAAAGATGCACCCGCCGAAAGCAGGTGCATCTTTTTTGTGCTTATTTTTTCAGAAAATAATCCATATACGCTCGTGTACGGGTGCAGAAATAATCCGGCACACCGTCCGTACGTCCCGTCGCACTCAGCGATACTGCTGCGCACGTGGGGCACAGCGTCTGGTACTTGCAGTCCACGCACTCCGACGGCAGACGCACCTCCGACATCTGGCTGCAGATGTCTTTCCATGCTTCCGTAAAGCTCTTTTCCGTCACATTTGCGGCACAATTGGGCAGCATCCCGCAGGGATACATCTGCCCGTCCCAGCAGATCCAGAATGCGCCGCGACCGGCCATGCAGGTAGAAATGGTGCTTTTGCGCCGTTCCTCCTGTACCACGGTACCTGCATCCACCTGTCGCAGCAATGCGATGCGCTGCTGCAGCTGCTCTGGCGTCATGGTCATCTCATCGAACCGGGCCGAGTAGTATCCCATCTCCGCCGCAGACAGATAAATATCCTCCGCCGGTTCATGCTGATTCCGGACTGGGGGGAATACATAAGCCGCCATCCGGACCGGAATTTTTTCCGACTTTGCAAAGGCTACGATGTCTTCCATGTCCCCAAGGTTCAGCTTCGTGAAGGTCGTATTGAGTACCACACGAATACCAGCCTCTTTCAGCATCCGGATGCCGCGCACCGCCCGCTGAAAACCGCCGGTACTTCCGCAAAGATCACCGTAGGTGCAGGGCGAACTGCCGTACAGCGTAACGTTCACCCGTTCCGGGCGATACTTCCGGAAACATTCCACCACTTCCGGGGTCATCGGCACCGCATTGGTGTTGATATTGATGACCAGTCCCATTTGGATCAGCGAAGTGTAAATCTCCGTAAAATCGGGCCGGAGCAGCGGTTCGCCGCCGGTCAGCAGCAGGTAGATCATGCCCGCGTCCACAGCCTCCCGGCCCAGCCGGATCCATTGCTCCGTGGTCAGCTCCCGGCCGATCTTCTCCTGCTCATTTTTGGACATATGCACATAGCACATTTTGCAGTCCAGATTGCAGCGGGAGGTCAGCTCAAATGTGCCGCTCACCGGGATCCGGTTCCGTGCGCCTTTCCGGAATACGAATTGTTTGATGTCCATTTCAGACATGGCGATATCTCCTTCTGAATTCCAAGAAACCCTCCCGGTAATTCCGGGAGGGCACTTGGAAAATGCTTGATTTTAAGAAATAACCAGAATGCTCATTTCCAGACAGTCTGCCGAACGGGAACCGTCGCCCAGCACAGCATATACCGTGTAGGTCTGCGGCTCGTCGCCGGCTTCTGCTTCGGTCGGTCGCATGATGATCGTCCAGTTGTCGCGATCCGACTTGCGGGTATTGACCGTCTGACGGACCACGTCAATGATCGTGCCGGCTTCGTTGTAGATCTCGAAGCCCTTGATGTCTCTGCCCTTGATGGTACTGATGTTCATCGTAGCCAACTTGCCGACATATACCTTCGAGGTTCGGAACGAACCGGAGATGAAGCACTCCACCTCGCTGACCGTTTCGACTTCACGCAGATTGGTTTTCCATGCATCGATGTTCTGCTTCGCTGCATCTACTTCGTCCTGCGTGTACACACCGGACTCCAGCAGTGCCTTTGCGCTGTCGATGGCTTTCGTGTACGCCTCATAGGATTCTGCCGTGTACAGGGCTGCATCCACGGTTTCGTACTCAGCAATCGCAGCCTCCAGCGCGGTCGTATCAGCCACCGGCTTCAGTTCCAGCGCTGCATAGGCCTCGTTGATGACCGCAGTTGCATCATCTACTTCTTCCTGCAGCGGCTTGTCCAGGTTCAGGACTTTCCGGCCCACGGTAACTGCCGCGGCATAGGCATCGAAGCTTTCCTCCGTATACAGGGCGGCATCCACCGTGTCGTATGTAGCCACAGCGGCCTGCAGGGCAGACACGTCTGCGCCGTAGTAAACGTCACCGGCTGCCACCGTACCGGCCGGGGCATCGCCGATCTTTGCGAAATAGGCCGTAAAGTCGCTGTAGGACACTTCGCTGTTGGCATAGGGATCCCAGCTCTTGGCACCGTTGGCGCGGAGCATGGGCACGACATCTGCCATGACCTGTGCTTCAGTTCTCAGCGTGGGGTTATCCGACCAGATACCGAAGCTGCCGCCCAGTACATTGGGATTGCCCACCGTAGGATTATGCTTCCAGTCTGCGTTCAGATCAGCCGGATAGAAGATGTACGGTGTCCATTCGTTGTAGATCTGATCCGCATAGGCCTGAGTAAAGCTGCTACGATTACTGGAATAGTAGTCCGGCGTCATCGCATAGTAGTTGTAATCGCTGATGATGTTGTAGAGCTGATAGCCCTCATTTGCATAATCGTAGAAGATATTGCTGCCGGTGGTCCAGAACCAGATGTCGATGTCGGTATCCAGTTCTACCACGCCGGTCCAGCCGGTGTCGCTGCTGCGCAGGGCATCGTCGTTCCACATACGAACAGAGGTGTAGCCCAGACTACGAACCAGGTCGTTCATGTCGTTCATGTAGAGCAGGAATGCATCGTAGGCCACGGCATTCGAGTTACCGGTGCGCTCCTGTGCATATTCCTTCCAGTGATCCAGCTGCTGCCATCTGGATGCAGTAGAAGTCGATACAATTGCACTGCCCCAACCCAGCAGTTCGTCGCCACCGATGTCGAACTTGGTGCAGCCCAGTTCCCTAAACAGGGTCGCATATTCTTCCACCAGACTCTTGGTAAATGCTACGGCTACTTCGTTGGAAATATCAATGCCGCGGGAGTAATTCGCATTGCCGGAGCCCTTGACGATCGAGGTCTTACCGTTGTAGTGGAAGTAGTTGCCGATTTCACTGCCCTTGGCAGCCGTGTAGGTTTTACCGTCATAGGTGAACGAATACGCACCGTCGGCGCACTGGTCGTTGAACCACTTGACGACGTAGTTCATATGACCGGGCGAGTCAAAGGACGGAATGATCTCCACGTGGTACTTCTTTGCGTATTCCACGATTTCCTTGACTTCATCCTGCGTCAGATAGGTATTGTCCGTCTCTACTTCCGCCTGCGTACACAGGGTACCGTCACGTCCGGCAAGCGTGGGGTACAGCTTGCTTTCGATGCCCAGACCCATTTCCTCGGAGAAGTGGAGTACCAGTGCGTTCATGTTGGCCCAGGACAGTTCGCGGATCATTTCCTTGATCCACTCCACGGAGTAGTACTTACGGCCGTTGTCCAGCGACAGCGAACGCTCGGCCACCTGCGGTTCCTGCTCCGCATCGCTGACCGTACCGTCGTAGGCCAGTTCCTTGATGACGTAACGGCAGCCGTAGAACAGGCCGTCTGCATCCGGTGCCATGACCATCATGGCATCATTGTCTTTCTTGACAAAGAAGCCCTCTGCTTTGCGTTCCACGGTGGAATCCAGCATGAGAATGATGTCGGTTGCTCCGGCTTCACTGAGTGCGCCGCAGCTGATGGGGAGTACGTCTTCGTTCAGTTTTTCGGCCAGCTCCGAAGCGAAAAGCTGAACCTGTTCGGTCATATCTTCGTTCAGGGGAGTGTCGGACACCACGAAAATTTCAGTGCTGTCCGTCATGGACCACTCGCCTGCGGCCAGATTGACCATCCCAACCACCGGAATGGCGGCCACGGCTAACATGACCAGCACCAGTACCAGTGAAAGGGCGCGTTTGGGGAGGGTGAGTTTTTGCATACTTTCATCTCTTTTCTTGATTTTTTATAACACACTCCACCGCGGACCGTTCCGGAAGACATTCCAGACGGTACACAGGAGTGATGTTTATGAGGGTGTGTGTCAGCTCCAGCAGGCGGGTGTTGAACGCAACATCCCAGGAGCTTTTGATGGCTTCACTATACAAACTTAATAACGACATACGCCCTGTCAACTCTGAAAGACGATTGTATGGAGCTTTTTGAACAATGCAAATGGAATCAATGGGTGCGGAATCGTTGCAATAAATACCTGAACTGCCCGCCACCGGACCGCCGTATGCGCGGCACCCCTCCGGTGACACCGAAATGATCACTTTGTCCCCGTTCAGCAGCTTTGCGCCGTAATGCTTTTCCCACAATGCCGCGTGGGTGGACTTCCCCCCGCCGGACGGTGCCGAAAACAGGTATGCCCGTCCTTGCCAGATGACCGCCGATGCATGAAGCACGATCCGGTCATGGGGCAACAGCATCCGATCCAGCCGCAGGTAGTTGGTCCAGTAGCCCTGACGGCGGAATTTCTCTGAAAACCCGGCGGGTATAAAAAATCGGCAGGGGGACCCCCTGCCGACTTTTTCCTGCCGGACGATATACTCATTATTGCTCCAGTAATAGCGTTCCCAGAGCCGGTCATCTTTTTGGAACACGTTGGGACTCAGTTTCCTGCATCCCTGCTCCGTATATGGCGGCTGCCCGCCGAAAGTGACCTGTAGTGAGATATCGGCTTCCCTTTCCCCAAGGTGATCACAAAGGAAAGGCTGAAAATTGTTTGGAACCTGTAAGGGTTCGGGTGATTCCACCCGGAACAGCAGTTCAGATATGAGGTGATCGTATCTGAACATGGATACTCACTCAGGAGAGGAATGCCGTCTGGACGTTGGAGTGATAGCAAAGGGTGTCGTGACTATCCGCTGCGCCATCTCCATTCAAGTCAAATCCGCCTGACGGAAGAAGATTGGTCGTACAGTTTTTGCCATCCATGAAATAACCAAATTCCATCAGAGATTTGATGTCATCCTTGTCTGCTACGCAGTTCAGCGCAACAGGCTGATCGAGCGACATGACCTCCACAGAAACCAGAGGTTTGCCATATGCTTTTTTCATTGGAAAATCCTCCTTACTTAATGGTCACGGTAACGGTTTCCACGTTGACGCTGGCCAGACCGTCGGCATCATAGACGCGGACGGTGAAGTCCAGTGCATCGCCGCGGCTGCCGGTCACATTCCAGAAGAACGTGAAAGTCGCCACGTCACCGCTTACCTTACGTACCGTACGGGTTGCTTCTACAGCCGTACCGTCTGCGGCAGTCACCACGATGGTCTCGGCTTCGGCACCGGCCTTGACGGTCAGCGTAGCCGTCTTGCCGGAAACGACCTTGGCGGCTCTCAGAGCGGCAGAATTGATGATCAGATTCTCGTTGACGGGAATCTCCTCCACTTCGGGTTCTTCTTCCACAGCGGCCATACGTGCGCGCAGCACCGCAAAGGTCTGAGCCACGATGGGCTCCTCATCCAGCGTATCTGCTTCGGCAGCGGCGGTCACAGCCGTTTCTGCAAAGCTGATCTCATAACCGGCAACCTTGATGTTGGTCAGTGCCAGCACAGTACAGAAATCACTGCCGTTGGTGCCGATCATCACCAGATATCTGCCAGCTTCATCCATCACCAGATTGTTTACATCAATGGTGTAGTACATCTCAGTACCGGAAGCAATTTCGTAGGTATTGGCACTCGTGCTGTTGATGATGGAATCCGCCGTGCTGCCGTAAACCATATAAACCGCACCGTTATCATCAATACTGGAATCCGACTTCCGGTGTGCACCGATTTCCAGTGTCTTGGCGCCTTCCGGATAATCGGCAATGGGTGTCAGGAAGAATGCGATCAAACCATTGGTGGAATTACCATCCAGATACAGCTCGTTGTTGGGACCAACCTGCATATATTGCTCCACATTCTCAATCGAAGTGAGCACACCTCCGTTGCCATCCACCTGCTCCACCATCGTGGAACCAGTGACCAGCTGTGTTTTACCCTCCGTATCAGATACATCCGTATAGATCATCTGGCCGTTCTGAATCATCTGCTTGATCTCGGAGATTTCTGCCTGATATTCCTCAGGATTGTAGTATTCCAATGCCTCACCGTCGGACAGCGGACCATAGATCCGGATGCCGTCGATGTACAGCACGCGGGTCTTGGTTTCCGTGCTGCCGGCCGCCTTGACGACCACGCGGTACGTTGCCTTATCCAGACCAGTAATGGAGATAATCGGTACCTGATACAGGTCGCCGCCCTTGCTCTCGGTAATGACGGGCTTCTGCATCATGACCGTGTAGTTGCCATCACCATTGTCTTTCTGAACCTCCACGTTGATGACTGCATACTGCTCCATAGTGGTGCGGCTGATGATTTCAAAGCCAGTACCAACGAACTCGAAGTACATGACTTCTGCGGTGGTGTTCACCACCAGCTGGTTGACGGTACCGTTGGAGTCGGCGCCGTCCAGACCCAGATAATCGTTCAGGGACTCGATACCGCTGGCCTGCAGGGCATTCAGCGAAGAAGTATCCAGCTGCATGTTGGTCGAATCCACAACCGTACCAACGCTACCACCGGAAACGATGGTGCCGACCTTGTCTTCTTCGTAGTTGGGGTCGGAACCGTAGTTGGAATTCTGATCGGCGCTCTGCTCGGTGCCTGCGACGGAATTGTTGTCTTCATCAACCGTCTCGTAGTGTGCCCAGTTGTTGCCATTGTCGCTGACATAGGTGATGCCGGGGAAGTTCTCTTCGTAGTAAACGATGGAGGCCGGAACAACCGTCACGATTTCATACATATCCAGACCGGTGAACTTGCTAACTTCGGTTGCGCCGGTTTCCAGCAGCTGAATATTCACCTTCACGGTATCCTTGTTGTCCATGATATCGTTGGGGGTGTACTTCAGCGAGCCGCCCATCAGCGTCTCATCCTCGGTGTTTTCCACCCAAGCGAAGGTGCCGTAGTTGGAAGTTGCCTCGGAAATGCCGGTGATCTTGTAGGAAGTGCCATAGATATTCTCAGACAGAACCAGCGTGGCCAGGTCGTTGTTCAGCAGACCGAAGTTTGCACCGTTCAGTTCGACCGCCAGACCGTAGTCCAGAACATAGGTGTTGGGGGCAACATCATAGGTGTAGACAGCCACACCGATGATTGCGGTCACGGATTCTTCCGTTACCTTGTAATAGAAAGTATCCAGGCCCGTCTGCGCGCCAGTGTAAGTGATGGAACCGTCGCTGTTTACCACAGCCTTGGTGTTCACGTTCACACCGGTGGTTGCGCCGGAAGCAGAACTGATCTCAATGGTTGCCTTATCCGGATTGAAACCATTCACAAGGCTTACCAGCTGAGCCAGCACTTCTTCTTTGGTCAGGGTAACAGACTTGCCCAGCCACTCGTACACATGATAGTCCGTAAAGTCATACTCACGCTTATGAACGGCCCAGGTAGCCATACCGTTCAGCACCTGAGAAGAAGTATTCTCGCCTGCCGATACCGCGGTGGTGTACACCGTGTTCAGGAAGGTCGTACTGTCGAGGTCACTCCACGGAATCTTGTACTTGAAGCCGCGGATGACGATCTTTTCGCCTACGTTGTCGTTCTGGTCACACTTCAGACCCGCCTTCAGCAGGGCCATCAGCTTAGCCGCCATTGCCTCATCGGTCAGGCTGCCAGCTGCAACCGTTTCTTTCACACTGCCATCCGTATTGTATACCACAACGGACAGTTCAGACATCTTGCTGTCGCTGTTCAGGGCAATTGCACTCTCGGTCAGAGACACATTGATGTCGTTGTCGATGAAGGTCAGGTTCGTGATGTCGGCCTCACCGTTGTTCTGCAGAGCAAACTCGTACTCAACAGGAACCAGCGGAGCAACGAAGCCGTTGTAACCGGTGTTAACGTTGTTCTGATAACCGGTCTTCTCGGTCAGCATAGAGGGGTCAACGATCTTGATGTTCGTCTCGATACCGAAGTTTGCGGCGGTACCGTGACGCTCTGCATAGTAGAAGTCGAAGTCGTAAGCCTCGCCGTCCTTCAGACCGCACATCTCAGCGACATCGTTCAGGTTGATTTTTGCCTTGGAAATGGAGTGCGCCGCACCCAGGTCAAGCACCAGCTTGCCATTGATGAACAGGTACACGTCGTCGTCACCGGTGAAGGTGAAGTACAGGTTTTCATCCTCGTAGTAGATGAACTTCGCGTGGCTCTCCATCGTCAGGTTGTAGTTGGTGCTGTCGTAGTAGTCGGCCCAGTCTGCCGAACTGTCGGTGATCAGATCGCCGTAAATGTCGCCGGACATACCGTAGCCCAGATTTGCGCCTGCACCACTCATGCCAAGCGGGTCAAAACGATCCTTGGGCAGCTTGTTACCACGGACATACTGCTCCCCACCGCTGGCCGTAGGTGCCCCGGTGATGGTTTCGGTCTGCGTGTTGTAAATCACACCGTTTGTGTAATCATATTTTGCACCGTCGTAACCGGAGTTGAAGACGTAGCAGATCGAGCCGTCGTCCTTGGTCTTCTGCACCAGATTCATCATCTTGTATTCGCTGACCGTCTTACCGTAACCGGTGCTGTCATCGAACATATTGTGCAGCAGGAAGTATGCGGCATCGTACCAGGTGGTAATGCCGGTATAATTCTTCAGGCCACCGTTGTTGTATTTTGCCTCAGCTTCTGCATAGGTGCCGAGACCATCCGTGACCTGTGCGCGGATCTTGGTCGCAAGGTCGGTGCCACCCAGGTCACTCAGCTTATGACCCATGACGAAATAGGTATTATAGGTACCATCCTCGTCCTGCCACTTCACTGCCATGGTTTTCTGCATATAGTCCGCCAGATAATCCACCGCAGCTTCGGTGTAGGTGAACTTCTTGTTGGCATTCAGCGTCGGATTGACCAGACCGGTACGAATCCATGCGCCGTATACCAGCTGCTTCGCACCGCCCGGCAGCGTCGCCGTGATCGCATCCGGAACCGTTGAACCCCAGCTACCATTCTCAATCAAGTCGGTACCAGGGATGGTCAAAGACTCGTCCTTCGGCAGATTCGTCAGCCAGTCTGCATCGCTCGTCGCCAGCAGGGAGAAACCTGCGGTGTCGCCTTGCTCGTAAGTTGCTTCCGGAACAACAACGCCGTCGTTGTTCTTGTAGGTGTTCGCATCGTCCTCATCGGCAAAAAATGCGATGTAGGCAATGTCGATGTAGGCATCCTTGGCCAGTTTCGGGTAAATCGTGACATAGTTGACACTATCGGTACCCGACCCCAGATCAATGATGATCGTCTGGAAAGCAGTTTTATTATAGCCAGTGGTCGGAAAAGTGAGATAGTAATTTCCACTACTACAACGATGTCCAATCGTAGGCGATCCAACGGTTGCAGCACTGGTGCGATACTTGATTACACAATAGCGCAAGTCCGTTCTGCTCCCCATAGCACCAAGATTGTAAGTGATATACATACCACCACCATCAGATGTGGCGGTATAACGCTTGTAGCTGGTCGCGGTAGTCTTGTTACCTGCGTCAAAACCGGAGTTATCCGTAAACGCTGCTTTGGGAGCTGCACCGCCCACCGAAACTATTCCCGTCGCGCCCACCTGATTGAATTCAAACAGCATACCGTCCGCTGCGTAGTCACGGATGGTAATGGGCATCGAGATGAACTGATTGCTTGCCATAGGCATCGTGTCGCCGGTCGTCGTCTCAGCAAACACCATGGCAGGCATGGAAGAAAGCATGACCGCCAGCATCATTACCAGCGCCAAAGACTTCTTCCAGAAGTTTGTCTTTGCTCTCATTTTCTTACCTCCAATATTAGTTTATTTTCTTTCAGCTGATCCAAAAATTCCAGAATATCACGCTCTGCCTCTGTGGCGGACACTTCGTAACAATCCGTCATTGCATGAACCAAACCGACAACGGTCTGCCCCTGCTGAAGCTGTTCCCACAAAAACTTTCCCCAGGAATTCAGCACGGCAATGCGCGACTCCGCTTCGTCCTGCAGGGCTACGGGCACTGCAAGATATTCTCCTGCAATCTCCCGCACGACAAAGCCCGGTTTGATTTGGTAGTACGTGTTTCCGGTTCTCTGCGGATCGGCCAACCCGATGATCGGGTTCACCTGTTCCATGCAGATCCTCCTTCCTCACACCGCAGCAGCTGACTGCGGAAATTTTGCCGTCTTACCGGCTTGTATATTCACTCTGCATCGGATTTTTTGCAAAGGGTATACTCCCACACAAAGCGATATATGTAAATAGTACCATACCCGTACCGAAAAAGCAACCGTTTCGAAAAAAAATACTTCCAAAAATACATGGTGTTTTTCTGGAAATTTATCTTCTTTTTTCTGCCGGAAGCGGAAAATGTTAAATTCGGGCGGATCGACGGGGATTTTTGCCCGTGGCTATTCCATTTTGTCCGGTGTTCATATCATAAATGCCGGGCGGCAGGTTGCCGCCCCTACCGGATTCCGCGTTGGTTATGGGTTGTCCAAAATGCATCATTCATTGACCAGCAGGCTTTTGGCATTCTGCGCCGCCTTGAATGCATTCGCCCGGCTCGTGTAGGGGCGGCAAATTGCCGCCCGTGGCTATTCCATTTTGTCCGGTGTCCGTCCGCATCATAAACTCCGGGCGGCAGGTTGCCGCCCCTACCGGATTCTACGCTGGTTATGGGTTGTCTTGTACAGACCGGCATTCCTCACATCCGGTGCGAACTGTACAGCGGTTTGTCCGCCCACAGCACAACCGTTCCGGTGGCCAGACTCTGCTTCACGTCGATGATACGCTGATTGCTGCTGCCCCGAAACCGCAGGGTAATGTCGTGGAGTGCCTCCACGAATGGGCCATCCACCAGAATGTCGATTTCCCGCAGGATTTCATCCGTCACCTCGCACCGGCCGCGGCTGTCGCCGGTCAGCTGCTCCCATGTATAGCCCGAATAGCACCACACCGTCTTGCCGCATTCGGCGCGGTACCGCTGCAAAAACGGCAGGAGCGCCCGCTGGTTGTCCGGTTCCATCGGCTCACCGCCCAGCAGCGTCAGCCCGGCAATGTAGCTCGGCCGGCATTCATCAATGATCCGCTGCTGTACCGCCGCATCAACGGCGCACCGTAGTCAAAGTCCAATGCTTCACGATTGAAGCAATTTTTGCAATGGTGGGTACACCCCGACACAAACAGACAGGTCCGCACCCCGGAGCCGTTTTCAATATTACAGGTTTTGATGTTGGCATAATTCATGATTGAGTTTCCTTTCCATATGAAAAATCCGCGCGCCCGGATTGAGCCGCGCCTGTAAAACAGTGAATCCTCCGTATGAGCAATGCATACGGAGGATTTACTTTGTATTGATTTATTCGTTGCTTTTCTGCGTTTTACCGATCCATGCCTTTACCTTGGCAATGTTTGCCTCTGCATCGCTCAGGAAGTACGATACCCCGAAGCCCGCAAACATGATCAGGATGCTGAGTACCGAAGCACCGTTCCATCCCAGACGACAGCTGGCATTCATCACATTGGGGATGATGGACAGGAACAGGCCGAAAATAATCGAAAACGTCATGGTATAGAACTTTTCGATGAGTTTATTCATGACAAACGAGATCAGCAGTGCGCCGATGCCCAGACCTACACCGGCCGGCAGCAGCACCGCCAGATTGAAATCGGCCAGCGAGCCGACATACAGTTCATACAGCCCCAGCGACGACAGGATCACGGCGCTGTCCACGCCCGGAATGATGGAAGAACCCGCCACTGCCACGCCCAGCAGCACCGACTGGAACAGATTGGGTTCGGTGATTTCGGGGAACAGTCCGCCGTTGAAGTAGAAGAAGCTCAGACCGATGACCGCAGACAGCACGATCGGCAGATAATACCGGTTGCTGAATCCTTCTTTTTTGACCTGCTTGTAGAACAGCGGAATCGTGCCGATGACCAGTCCGAGAAATGCAAACCGCGTGTACATCTCGAAATTTTCCAGCAGGAAATCCACTACCTTGCTGAACAGAATCACACCCACGCCGAATCCTGCAAACAGCGGTACGAGAAAGAGCAGATTCTTTTTGAAGTCCTTGAAAATGGTTCCGATGGCCGTAATGGTCTGCTGATACAGCCCCATGATGACCAGCAGCACACTGCCGCTCAGTCCCGGCGCAATACCACCCACACCGACCACGATGCCTTTTAAGAAGTTTTTCATACGTCCTCCACGTTTAACGAACGTTTTCTGTCCGAACGGATCTTACAGATGCAGGACACGGTCGCGGATCTCCTGCGTACGGCCCTGATTCCAGAACTGGGTGCCGATGTAGCCGCAGGTACGCCGTGCCACATTCAGCTTCGCCTGATCGCGGTTGCCGCAGTGCGGGCACTCCCACACCAGCTTGCCGTCATCCTCCACCACGCGGATCTCGCTGTCGAAGCCGCACTCCTGGCAGTAGTCGCTCTTGGTGTTGA
>JAFTRF010000132.1 GCA_017462405.1 Clostridia bacterium
ACCATCTGGACATTGCATCCGTGGAATGGTTGGAGGATTTCCTCAAAGGCTGCAAAGGCGCTTATATCGTTATTTCCCATGACCGCTATTTTCTGGACAAGGTGACCACCCGTACCGCCGAACTGGAAAATCACCATCTGACGGTATACAACGGCAACTATACCCGTTCGCTGGCGCTGAAAGAAGAGGCGCGGGTGGCGGCACAGCGCCGGTATTCCAATACCCGGAAGGAAATTGCCCGGCTGGAAGGTGTGGTGGCACAGCAGCGGCAATGGAACCGCGAAAAGAATATCAAAACGGCCGAAAGTAAGCTGAAAATGATTGCCCGGCTGGAGGATACGCTGGAACGTCCGGAAGATGCGCCGGAAACCTTCCATTTCAAATTTGAGATCGGCCACCAGAGTGGCAACGATGTACTGGAAATGAAAGATGTGGCACTGTCGTTTGGCGGAAAGCCGCTGTTTTCCAACGTGAACGTCAACCTGTACCGTGGGGAACGGGTCTTTTTGCTGGGTGCCAACGGCTGCGGCAAAACTTCGCTCCTGCGGATCCTGCTGGGGCAGTATCGTCCCGACTGCGGCTCGGTCAAGCTGGGCGTCGGTGTGTCGGTGGGGTACTATGACCAGATTCAGCAGGGGCTGACCGGTACGGGCGACGTGATCACCGAGCTGTGGAACCGGTACCCCAGTTATACGCAGACGCAGGTGCGCAACGCATTGGCGATGTTTCTGTTCAAGGGCGACGACGTATTCAAGCCGGTAGCGGCCCTCAGCGGCGGCGAAAAAGCCCGCCTGCTTCTGCTGGAACTGATGCTGGCCAAAGACAATTTCCTGCTGCTGGACGAACCGACCAACCATCTGGACATTCATTCACGGGAGGCACTGGAAAACGCACTGACTGGCTATCCGGGCACGATGTTCATCGTGTCGCATGACCGTTACTTCATCAATAAAGAAGCGACGCGCATTCTGGTGCTGGACGAGCATGGCGTGACCGCCTACGACGGCAACTACGATGCCTATCTGGAGAAGCGTGCCGTACAGGCGGCGGCTGTACCGGAGATCCGTGCCGAAGCACCCAAAGTCAATGCGTATAAATTGCAGAAGGAACGGGGCGCTGAACTGCGGAAGCTGCGGACTCGCCTGAAAAAAGCAGAAGAAGCCGTTGCGGCGGCCGAAGCCACCGTGGAAGAACTGGAAGCACAGTTTGAATTGCCCGAAATTGCCGGGGATTATCAGAAAATGATGGCGCTCACGCAGGAACTGGAAACGGCAAAGGAAAATCTGGACGAGTTGTATATGGCCTGGATGGAGTGCAATGAAGCATTGGAACAGGCCGATGGAAAGGACGCAACATGAAGATTCATATCATTACCTTGGGGTGTAAGGTCAATCAATACGAGTCGCAGGCCATGCTGGCGATGATGGAGCAGCGTGGATTTGAAGCCTGCCCGGTGCAGGCGGAAAGCGACGTGATCATCATCAATTCCTGCACGGTGACGGCGACCAGCGATCAGAAGGTGCGCCAGACCCTGCGGCGCGCGCGGCGCAGCACTCCCGGTGCTGTGATCGTGCTGACCGGCTGTATGCCGCAGGCATTTCCGGAGGAAGCGGCCCGGCTGTTGGGGGAT
>JAFTRF010000133.1 GCA_017462405.1 Clostridia bacterium
CGGGGTGCGTACGTCGGCGGCACGGATCATCACGATATAATGATGACCTTCTTCCTTGATGCCGGGCACCGTGACCTGTGCGCCGGTCTCGTAGGTCTTTTCAAAAACGGCGTAATCGCCGTTGTCGGTGGACAGCGTCATGTCCGTTGCGGTCCACTCCTCCAGCCATGCGGGGCGCACGCCGTCGCACAGGGCTACACCGACAACGACCTTCCGCTCGACGTTGAAACGGGCTTCCTGCTTGTCGTTGAAGCCGTCTGCGGTGGAGTCAAAGGTCTTGACATAGTCTGCACCCTTGTAGCAACAGGGCAGATCCAGCACCTTGGTACTGCAGTTGGTGTGCATTTCGGAGCCCACCTGCAGATCCGGCGCGATCTGATACCAGCCGCAGGTGTCCCACGGTGCAACGAAGCGGGAGGTCAGCGGGGTCTGGGGGCATGCGGAGATCGGAGAATACTGATTCGACTGCATACTTTGAACCATACCTTTCTTGTGATGTGGTTGAATGGAATAAAAGCTGATTTTATTATACTACATATTCTGCTGCGCCGCAAGCCCATCTACAAATTGTGTTGCGGCCCGTGCGGAGCGTCCGCCCCGTCCCAGCGCATAGCGTTCTGCCAGCATTTCCAGTTGGGCCGAATCCATCTGCACATTCTTTTCTGCCGCCAGATGGCGCACGATGTCCAGATAGGTTTTTTTGTCCGGCTTCTGGAACGTGACGTGGATGCCAAACCGCTCCGACAGGGAAATAATTTCCTGCATGGTGTCGTTGCGGTGGATGTCGTCACCTTCCCGTTCAGAAAAGGTTTCCTTGACCAGATGACGCCGGTTGCTGGTCGCATAAATCACGACATTGCCGGATTTTGCAGACACAGAGCCTTCCAGAATGGCTTTCAGTGCGCTGAAATTGTCGTCACCCTTCTGGAACGACAAATCATCGATGAACAGAATGAATTTCAGCGGATTGTCGTGAAGTTCGTCGAGAATGGCAGGGATTTCCCGGAGCTGCTCCTTGCGTACCTCCAGAATACGGAGTCCGCGGTCATACAGTTCATTGACCACCGCTTTGACCGTAGACGATTTGCCGGTACCCGCATCGCCAGTCAGCAGAATGTTGGCCGCGGGCTTGCCTTCCAGCAGTGCCACCGTATTGTCCACAATGATTTTCTTTTCACGCTGATAATCCACCAGTGCAGACAGCCGCGTGTGGTCGGGATTGCGCACCGGCACGATGTGATTCTGGGAATTGATGTAAAACATCCGGTAGCGGGCGTACATCCCGTAGCCGTATGCCCCGATGTTCTGCAGGCGGTGTTCGTAGTCCTCTGCCAGCTTCACTGCAGACACCTCGAAGAACGGCAGAAAATCATAATTTTCTCCGATGGCCGCCGTCAGCTGCTCCGGGGTCAGGTCTGCAGTTTGCTGCAGCGTAGCCAGTTCCTGTGCAACGCACCGGGTCATCGTCTCCGACGGTGTCTCTCCCCGACCGATGGTGCGGATGTAGACATTTTCATCGTCGTTGACGATACTCTGGATGTGTGCGCCCAGCGTGTCGTTTCCGGAACACAGCAGGCAATGCACAAATTCCGCATAGGCGTCAACCGCAATGTGTTCTGCCGCTTGTTCATAGATGCAATCCAACAATCGCATCAGCCCGGACAGCACCGGATCGTTTTGCAGATTACGGAATACCGTCAGCGCGCGCAGGCGCATACGCAATATTTTCAACATATTTTGTGTCATATCAGTTCAGGATGGCACCGGTCGCACCGCTGGACACCAGCGCTGCATACCGCTTCAGGTAACCGGACAGCGGCTTGGTCTTCGGCACGAATGCCGCCATACGGCGGTCGATTTCTTCCTGCGCTACCTTCAGTTCCAGCTTGCTTTCCGGAATATTGATGGAAATGATATCGCCCTCTTCCACGATGCCGATGACACCGCCGCTGGCGGCTTCCGGCGAAACATGGCCGATGCAGGCACCGCGGGTCGCACCGCTGAAGCGTCCGTCCGTGATCAGCGCCACACTGTTGCCCAGTCCCATGCCCATGATGGCCGAGGTGGGGTTCAGCATCTCGCGCATACCGGGGCCGCCCTTGGGGCCTTCGTAGCGGATGACCACCACATCACCGGGGCAGATTTTGCCTGCGTTGATGGCCGCCTGTGCATCTTCTTCGCAGTCAAAGACACGGGCAGGGCCTTCGTGCACCAGCATTTCCGGCAACACGGCGGAGCGCTTCACGACGCTGCCGTCCATGGCCAGATTGCCGCGCAGTACAGCAATGCCGCCGGTCGTGCTGTACGGATTTTCC
>JAFTRF010000134.1 GCA_017462405.1 Clostridia bacterium
CCCGGATCACACGACCGCCGTCCGGTTCTGCCACACCGGCCAATACCTTCAGAAATGTGGATTTGCCGGTGCCGTTGATGCCGATGATGCCGACTTTATCGCCGTCGCTCAGATAAAAATTCACATCCTGCAGGAGCTGACGCATCCCGTAGTTGATGGAAAGATGTTCCGCAGATAATAGCATGATGTCCTCCGTGAAATAACGCATATTCGCAAAGATACCCGTATTATAGCACAGCTTTTGTGATTCGTCCAGCCGTTTGCGGAACCGGCTGGACTTTCCGGCACAAATATGCTACAATAAAAGCAATACCACAGGAAAGGATGATCCTCCGCCATGGAAAGAATCAGCAAAGGATTCGGCTTTGGCTGTATGCGCCTGCCGGTACTGGACGAAAGTAACCTCAAAACATTTGACCATGCAAAAATAGAAGCACTGTTTGATGAATTTCTCCGCCGGGGTTTCACGTATTTCGATACAGCATATACATACCACGGCTACGACGGTGAACTGGCCGTCAAAAAGGCGCTGACCGACCGCTACCCCCGTTCGGCGTATCAGCTGGCCTCCAAGCTGCCGCTCCGGGATTTCACCGACCGGGACAGTATGGCACAGATTTTCGAATCCCAGCTGGAACGGTGCGGTGTGGATTATTTTGATTATTATCTCCTGCATAATATGGGCCACAACGTCTACGCCAAATGCTGCAAATACGACGCGTTCGGCTTTGCCCGGCAGAAAAAGGCCGAGGGCAAAATCCGGATGCTCGGTATGTCCTTCCACGATACCCCGGAGCTGTTGGAGGAAATCCTGCAGAAGTACGGTGACGGGCTGGATTTTCTGCAGCTGCAGATCAACTACGCCGACTGGGAGCATCCTACGGTACAGTCGCGGCGCTGTCTGGAGTTGGCCAACCGCTACGGCAAGCCGGTCATTGTGATGGAGCCCTGCAAAGGCGGTACGCTGGCGAATCTGCCGCTGGAGGCCGAAGCATTGATGAAAGCGTATTCTCCCGACGCTTCCCCGGCCAGCTGGGCAATGCGCTTTGCCGCCGGTCAGCCCGGCGTGTTTCTGGTACTCAGCGGCATGAACAGCATGGCGCAGTTGTACGACAACACGGACACGTTTGAGCATTTCACGCCGCTCAACGACGACGAAATGGCCATCATCCGGGAAGTGGTCCGCATCATTGATGCCAACACCGCCGTCGCCTGCACCGCCTGTGGCTACTGCACCCACGATTGTCCGAAGCGCATCCCCATTCCGCGCTATTTCTCGCTGTACAACAGCATCATGCGTACCACCGGCAGCTTCTCCAGCCAAGCGGTCTACTACCGGAACACGGTGCTGGCCGGATTCGGCAAGGCCGGGGATTGCATTGGCTGCGGCCGCTGCGAGCGGGCTTGTCCCCAGCATCTGCCCATCCGGATGCACTTAAAGCAAGTAGCAGATAAATTTGACGGCGGTCTGCCCAAGACGGCAAAATAAACGCATTACGGAGAGATTTCGAATGGATCTGAAACAGATTGCGCCTGCTGATCTGCGCCTGTTCGGGCTGACCGTCCGGGACAGTGAGAGCAATTACTTTTGCACCCCCGTGGGGACTACGGCATGGTATTGGACCGGCGTGGACGGTATCCATTACGGCACCATCGCCGGGTTCGGGGAAATGGTGTTCGTCATCTGCCCCATGAATGAGCCGGGACGCTACGTCTTCCCAGTTGCGGAAAACCGGACGGATTTTTTCCGGCTGCTGTTGGCCTGCGACGACGAAGCCGCTCTTTCGCAGGCTCCTTTGTGGAGTGAACGGCAGTTTCACGATTTTCTGGCGGAATATGCGCCGAATCCCGTCCGTCGGGCGACATTGGCACAATTTCAGCAGAAATATGCACTGACACCGATGGAAGCCCCCTATGCTTACATGAAGCACCTGCGGGACAGCTTTGATTACCGCCAACTGCAATTTTCCGAAGACTTTGAAGAATGGGCACCGGCAGAGCCACGTGTTCCGACACCACCGCCGTGGTCCGTTGTCTTTCACAGCGACTTTTTCAATGCGCCACAAAGCTTACAGCCCGGTATTGCCCTCGACATACAAAAAAGCTTTTGCTGGGGCGAGGTGCAATGGCACATTCCGGCCGTTTATCTGTGTCAGGAAGGGCTTGTCGTGGATATTTGCGGTCAACTGTCGGAGGAGGATACGTTCGCATTGCAGTTTGCCTCCGATCAGACCGTAAACCGCCCGGACGCACTGGGGCCGTTCCATCCTGCACAACTACATCTGCGCCTGTGCGCACATTGCAACGGGCAAACGCTCCGACCGTGTGAAAGCAGTTCCCGGCTTTGGGTACCCGGTGCAGATTCCGAGGACTTCGAAAGCCGCTGGGTACTGGAGCATTACGATCTGAATCCGGAGCGGGCGTGGCGGCTGGAACGTCACTGCTTCCGGTGGCTGTCCGATGCCCCCGAAGCCATGCAGGAATTGTCCCTGACTTTTGATGCCGCACCGGTGCAGATCCCCGGCAAGACCTTTGTGGTGTCGGCTGCCAGTGAAAAAGTCCGGCTGACGCACCCTTACAGCAAGAAAAAATACACACTGACGGTAGATGAAATCGTGCCGGATACATTGTCCCGGCCATTTCCTGAGGACGGCATGGAATACCCTTCCTGCTATACGCGCATGATTTACCGCATTTCCCCGGCATTGCCGGACAACGCTTTTTTCATACGGGACACGGCCCCGTCCGATCCGGTCCGGCCGAAATCATTGCCTGCCGGGCGGATGTTTCTGCCGGAATCCCGTGAAGCCGTGGCGATTGCGCTCATCGGCGGCGCAGACGGTCCGACGGTCTGTGCTGTGGGCGTGCCAACTGCTCCCGACGGACAGCCCAATGCGGTTGCATCCTCCCTGCGCTTTGCACCGCCTCACCGGATCGCATGGCAGATCGTATTTCTGGAAACACCACACGTGCCCGAAACCATTGCATTGATCCCATAAAAACACCGCCGCAATGCCCATGTACCGGGCGCTGCGGCGGTATTGCATTTTATTCTGTTGTGATGCCGTACGGCCATGTATTGATGCCGCCGAATTCGTAAATATTGGTGTAGCCCAGCTCTGCCAGTTTTGCGGATGCCTTCTTGCTTCGGTTTCCGCTGCGGCAATAAACCAGCACCACCGTATCCTTTGCCGGGATCACGGCAGAGGCACTTTCCACGGTAATCGTCCCCACCGGCAGCAATACTGCGCCGGAAATGTATCCGCTGTCGTATTCGTACTGTTCCCGCACATCAAGAATCAACACGTCCTGCGCATTCATCATTTCCTTTGCTTCTTTTGGGGTGATTTGTTGATAGCCGTTTGCCATATTCTGATTTCCTCCGCATCCGGTCAGGCACAGCAGCAACAAAATCACCAGTACCGCCGGACCCATTCTATGCTTCATAGATTATCCTTTCTGCTTCAGGTATGCCAGCACCAGTTCCGCATTGAGGTCGGGCTTGACCTTGGCATTCACCTTTTCGATGACGCCGTTTTCGTCAATCACGTAGCTGGTACGCACCACGCCCATGCTGACCTTGCCGTACTGCTTTTTCTCCTGCCATACGTCGTAAGCCCGGATGGCCTGCAGTTCCGGGTCGGACAGCAGAATCAGCGGAAGTTCATATTTCTGTGCAAACTTGCAGTGCGAAGCTACGGAATCCTTGCTGATGCCGATCACCGGCACACCCATTGCCTCATACTCTGCAAAATGCTGCGCAAATCCCTGCGCCTGCCGGGTGCATCCGGGCGTGTTGTCACGGGGATAAAAATACAGCACGAATTTCTTGCCTGCAAAGTCATTCAGCCGGACCGTTTGCCCGTTCTGATCCGGCAATGCAAAATCCGGCGCTTTGGTTCCAACGGTAAGCATAAAATCGTCTCCTTTATTATCGGCACAATGGTATTTTTCATTGGTTCTGCCTTGATTATACCGCAGACGCTGCCCAAAAGCAACAAAAAACGGCCCATTCGTAGAATGAACCGTTCAGCTTGTCGAAAAACTGTCTTATGCGATATGCTGATGGTCAAGATGCCCAAATGAGGATTTTTGCCGTTGCCGCTTTCTTACCCTCTCAGCTTCGCTACGCTCAGCAGCTCTCCCGAAGGGAGAGCCAAGAAACGGGCTTAAAACTTTGAAAAGCCTCCTTGCCTCTCCCTTCGGGAGAGGTGGCAGCCCGCAGGGCTGACGGAGAGGGCTA
>JAFTRF010000135.1 GCA_017462405.1 Clostridia bacterium
GATCAGATAGGAGCCGACAAACTGTACGGTCAGCATATTCAGGTTCATGCACAGCTGCATGGCCGGCGCATTAAACGCCAGAATGCGCTCCGCCTGCGTAAAGTCGTTGCACACCTCGGCAGCAGCACGGTTGAACTTGGTCTTTTCGTATTCTTCGCGGACGAAGGACTTGACCACGCGCATACCCTTGACGTTTTCCTGTACGGAATCGTTCAGTTTGTCGTACTTCTTGAACACCTTTTTGAACAGGGGCATCGCCTTGCGGATAATGGTGATCAATGCCGCCAGCAGCAGCGGTACCAGCACCACATACACCAGCGCCAGCTTGCCGCCCATGTTGATGGCCATCGTCATGGCAAAAATCATCATCAGCGGTGCGCGCACGGCCACACGGATGATCATCATGTAGGCCATCTGCACGTTGCTCACGTCGGTCGTCAGGCGGGTCACCAGCGACGCCGTCGAGAACTTGTCGATGTTCTCAAACGAGAAGCCCTGAATGCGGTAAAATACGTCTTTCCGCAGGTTTTTCGCAAAGCCGGTGGACGCCTTGGCCGCCGTTGCGCCGGACAGCGCACCGAACAGCATGGACAGCAGTGCCATCAGCACCAGCAGCGCACCACGCTTTGCGATGACACCCAATCCGCACCCGTCGCTGATCTGATTGACCAGATCGGCGATGATGAACGGAATCAGGCATTCCAGACATACTTCCATCGCCACCAGCAGCGGCGACAGAAGGGATGCCGTCCGGTATTCCCGGATGGATCTCGCTAATTTTCGTATCATCATTTCACCTTCCCCCGCGCACCGCGCGGATAGTTAATTAGTTATGCTTATTGTACCATATTTCAGTAATATATGCAAGTATTTTGGCTGTATTTCATGGAAAAAAGTATGGATTTGTTATAAAAAGGGGTGCGCTGCACTTTTTGCAGCGCACCCGGCAAGTTCTGTGTTTTTTATGTGGAAAAACCGTTTTCCCGGCGGGCGCCTCGTCCCGTCAGCGAAAAAATATATGTACCCGTCAATCCGACTCTCTGGCACCCCAGATGACTTCGGAAATGATGCAATGGAGGATGGTCCCCACCGTCATACCGATGGTCAGCACCCACGCATCCATGATCAGCCAGCAGAATACGGCCAGTCCCGCAACGAACACGCCCGGCCACAGCAGAGCCAGCAGGCCACAGACCACGAAATTCTCCAGATCCAGCCGTTCGCTGTACAGATAAAACTGCTTGACGATCAGCAGCAGCACACAGGCCGTCAGCGCCGCAATCGCCCAGCCGGAGGCCCAGCCGGGGTTCATCGGTACCCCCAGGCGCACCAGCACCGCCGCCGCCAGAATACTGCCGGGTACAAAGCAGACCAGCCGCAGACCGACCCACAGGGCATCCCGGACCGCACTGTCATGCTGAATCAGAAAAACCGTCAGTACGGCGCTCAACGTCATGGACAAGGCCACCCCGAACAGGTTCCACCCGCCGAAAATGGTCATCAGCACCACGGCCAGCACCCCTGCACCGGGACAGATCAGCAATGCCAGCAGCTCCTGCAGGAACGGACGGACACTGTACTGCCGCGCAATGAAATAATGCTTGATCAGCAGCCCGGCTGAGGCCAGCCCCGTCACGGTCCACAGCACCGCTGCGTTCCATCCGTCGGTCCGGAGCAGCGACAGCTGTTCCAGCTTGCCTGTCACGAACAGTACCGCCGCAAACACCAGCACCGGAATCATCAGGGCCGGAATCACGCCGCGCAGATAGGCCAACGTCCGCCGGTGGATTTTTTTCCGCTCCGGTACTGCACCGCTGACGCCCATCTGCTTCGCTTTGTCGAGGTATTCCACCGCCTTGCGTTTGCTGTATACGTAGCGGCCGTCGCGGTACATCAGACCAAGATCAAAGTACGCCTCCGGAATCCGGGCATCTGCCGCCGCCGACAACAGCTGAAACGCTGTTTTGAAGTCCGGGTTGCTGTTTTTGGCCCCGTCGTACAGCAGCCAATGGCCGCAGTGATATTTGAGCATCGGGTCATCCAGCGATTCCGCCAGCTTTTTCATGGGGGCTACTGCCGACTTTTCACCCAGCTTGGCCGCTTTCAGGTACCACTCCGCCGCACGCCGTTCATCCGGCTCGCTGCCGAGGCCCTTTTCATAGCACAAACCGGCATGCAGTGCGCCGCCGCCGTGATTCTGTGCCGCCGCCCGTTCAAACAGGCGCAGGGCTTCGCCGCAGTTTTCCGCCAATCCGCCTTCCCCCTGCTGGGTCATCTGCCCCAACAGATCGGTCGCTGCACCAAAGCCTTCTGACGATGCGGTTTTCAGAAAATCGACCGCACGTTCCTTTTCTCCTTTGCGGTACAGCGTCGCGCCCAGTTCCAGCGCAGCCTTGCCGTTGTTGCGGGCCGAGGCCATCGCACTGAGCCGTTCAAACATCGCTTCATTGACCGGGCGTCCCACACCCCGCCGGAAATCGTCTGCCAGCCAATACAGCTGGTCGCCGGTCAGCGGATCTGTGTCCGGCAGCTCCGGATCATACAATGCGTCGAGTGTTTTCATCCGTTCCGCCGCCGGTGCGCTGCCATGCAGCGCCGCCCGCCGGTACCAGAGCAGTGCGCCGGCCGCGTCTTCGCGTCGTTCCAGTTCCTGTGCCCACAGCAGCATTCCCCGGACACCACCCATGTCAATGGCAAATTGCAGCAGCTGCGCACGCTTTTCTGCATCTTCTTCTTTTTCGGCCGCATCGCACAGCATATGGACGGACATGCCGCCCCATTCCACAGGCACCTGTGCGATGTCCGTCTCCTGCAACTGCCGGGGACGGTACAGGGGATTCAGCCGACGGGTTTCGGCTTCCGCCGCATCGTTGCCCCGGTCTGCAGCCCGCCGGTAATATTCCATGGCGGCCGTTTCTTCTTTGGGTACTCCGATGCCCTTTTCGTGGCACCGGCCCAGCCGGAGCAACGCCCCCATGTAATGCTGACGCTCCGCCTCCAGCAGCTGTTCAATGGCCGTATGGAGTTCGTCTTCGCTTGCCCGCCGCCGGTTCAGTACCTCATCGGCCAGTGCGCACAGCTTCTGGCCGCTGTATTTCCACCATTCCATTGCTGCTCCTCCTTACGGTCCGTCCATTCTCTGCTTGTATGCTTCGTAGTCTTCTTCCTCTTCCTCCAGCGCACGATCCTTCTTCTTGCGGACCGCCAGCACGACCACCGCGACGATGCCCGTCACAACTACCGCCAGCACGATCCACCCCACATATTTCATTCCATTGCCGGACGGGGTCTGATCTGCCGGAATGCGCATCATTTCGTCGGCCGTTGCCTCAAAGGTCCGGACCAGTCCTTTGTCCCAGCCGCTTTCGGAAATGCATTCGTCCATCGTTGCCATGAAAATGTCGGCCGCTTCTTCGTCAAACACTGTCCACGCATCGTCGCCGGGCAGGTAATACATATAATAGAGGTATTCATCCGAGGTGTACGTCACCAGCATCACCAGCAGATGTCCCTCATCCCGGAAGAGCCGGTTGTACTCCGCAAAGGCTTTTTTCTCAATCTGGGACGAGGTGGGATTTTTCACTCCGTCGATGTTGTCCGTCATCCAGAGATACGGCTGAACACCGGTCTTTTCATAGAAGTAGGCCATGCTTTGCCGGATGTTGACGTCGTCCCGCAACAAACCGGTTTCATCGGTAATATAGGTGTCGATGGGCGTAACCAGGCTGCTGTCCAGCTTCTCCCGGTGATGGGTGGACTCCGGAATGCCGTTGCCCGGCTGATAGGTCACATCGACGGAACCTCCACCGACCGTTGCAAAAAAGAACAACACAAACATCATCAGGATGGCCACCGGGCCACAGCATCCACCGCTGCTTCCGCCGCCGCGCCCGGTATGCACCGGCGGATGATGCATCGGCGCTCCGGGCCGGAACCCGCCGTGCATCCCGCCCGGATGAAAGCTGCCGCCCATCCCACCGGGCCGGAATCCACCTCCGGCAGGCCGGGATCCCCCGCCCATGCCGCCCGGACGGCCACCGCCGCCATGCGATCCGCCACCGGATCTTCCTCCAAAACCACCGCCGCCATGCGAAGGCATATGCATCGTTCCTTTCCTTGTGTGGGGCCTGCACCCCGGTCTTGCTTGCTGGCTTTATTATAGCACACTTTCTGCCAATTGCAAACCTTTTTTAATGAACTTGTATTGGGACAGAAATGACATGTCAGCGCCGTCCCAATACGTCATGTCAGTTTTGTCCCAATACCCTGCATTGTATGTCGTTTTTGTCCCAATACTCCTTGCCGCGCTGCACTTTTCCGCTGTTTTTATTGGGACAAATCTGACATTGCACGATTATGTCAGTTTTGTCCCAACACAGTTTGTTGCATCGTCTCCCGACACTTGCCCGCGGATTCCTTTTTTCTGCAACGGTTTGTTGCAATTCCTGTGCATGAAATTTTTGGGGGAGCCAAAAAAATGATATGTCAGTTTTGTCCCAATCAAAATTTTGGGTATGTCGGAAATGTCCCAATAAAACAATTGCCCCATGTCAGAAATGTCCCCATATCCTCACCTCTCTTATGTCAGTTTTGTCCCATTTACCGCTTGTTTTCATGTCACATTTGTCCCAATACAGCCATTCTTTTCATGTCATTTTTGTCCCAATTCCCCGGTTTCCGGATGTCATTTTTGTCCCAATCGTTTTGTGAAAATGTTCGTTTTGCCCTGTTTCCTGCGCTTTTTTTCATGTCAGATCCGTCCCAATAGTCGTACCTGCAGACCGCAAAAAAACCTCCGTTTTATGTCAAAGATGTCCCAATAACCTGCGTTTTTATGTCATCCATGTCCCAATAAGGCCGTTTTTGACCGTTTTTTCATGTCAAATCTGTCCCAATAGCGCATTTTTGATGTCATTTTTGTCCCAATTGACTTTGAAAGGATGTCAAAAATGTCCCAATAAAAAGATTGTTTTTATGTCATCTGTGTCCCCATTCCGACGACCTGCGTCTTTCGATTTTTCGAAAGTGTCGTTTTTTACACAATATTGCCATTTCCGGGATTATTTTTCAGTTGCTTTTTCCACTTTTCCACCGTCAGGCGAAGAATTCCGCCGTTTTTTCATGTCAGAAACGTCCCTTTTCCATGTCGGAATTGTCCTTTTGGTATGTCGGGATTGTCCCCGATGAATGTCGTAAATGTCCCCGTCGTATGTCGCCCATGTCCCAATGGAATGTCGTTCCTGTCCCAATAGCATGTCAGAAACGTCCCCGCCATATGTCAGAAATGTCCCGGAAGCCCCTTTGCAAATGCGTAAAAAATCGCATCACAGCGCCGTTTTTTAAACTTTCATCTTCGTCCCTAAATATATAAATAATAAATAGTATAAAGATAAAAAGAGCAGAAAGAGCATGAAAGAAAAGAAATAGACGGCCCGGCGCAAAAAGCGACGGGTTTTCCCGAAAAATATTGGGACGCCGTCTTGACAGTGTCCCATTCTTCGATTATAATAGGAGAAGTGCAGAACAACGGCCGTATGTGCAGCAAGGAGTTGAGAATGTGGCGCAGGAAATGATGATCAAGGCTATCCAGGAAGAACGCAGTCAGCTGGTGGTCAAAAGCAACGAACTGATCCAGAAGTCCCGGTTTAACCTGACGACCTCGGAACAAAAAATCATATTGTATCTGATTTCAAAAATCAAACCGTCGGATACGGAATTCCACGAATATGAGTTTTCCGTGGCGGATTTCTGCCGGATCTGCGGCATCAGCTCCCAAAGCGGTTCGGTGCATTCTGCCGTGAAACAGTCGGTCAAGAGCCTGGCCGACAAATCGTTCTGGCTGAAGCAGGACGACGGCGTGGAGGTGCTGCTCCGGTGGCTGCAGCATGCCAAAATCGAAAACGGCCGCATCCACATTCAGATCGACCAGAATATGAAGCCCTATCTCCTGCAGCTGCGGGAAAAGTTCACCCGCTATGAACTGATTTATACGCTGGCCTTCAAGAGTCAGTTTTCCATCCGTCTGTATGAGATTCTGAAATCGTATCAGTGGCGGCACGAGGTCGTGCTGGTGCTGGAGGAACTCAAGCAGTCCATGTTTGCGGAAAATTACAAAAACTTCAAAGACTTCCGCAACCGGGTACTGGACGTGGCGGTCCGGGAGATCAATCAGTTTTCGGACATTACGGTGGAATACGAAACCATCACCAAGGGGCGCAAAACCGTGTCGCTCCGGTTCCGCATTCAGGACAACGATGTAGGCGAGCGCGTTGAAGCGTATTCCAACTGTGTGGAAGCGCTGGACGGCGGGAAATAAAAAATTCTGCTGGGAAGGCAATTGAAATGGAGAAAACACCGTTTATATACCAAAGATGGTATTTGCGGATATTTTGTTCGTGCGTTACGATTCCCCCGGCATTGGCGGTTCAATATTGGGCTGCCGTGCTGCTGGATATAAAACAGGTGAATTTTTGGTATGTCTTGATTTGCTGTGTGGTTGCTCTGGTAAGCCTTGCGTTTTACTACAAGTATACGCAGCACTGCAGATGGTTCGAGAGAAAAGGCTTTTACTGGGCAGAAGATGGAATCGTATACATACAAAAGCAAAATGAAATATATGCGCTGAAAAATATCAGATGGATGAACGGAACCACCATTTCTGTTTATGGTTTTGCAAAATCGGGTATCTTGGTCGTACAATCCGAAAAAAAGAAAATTATTCTGGTATCATCTTCGGTTTCGCCGGTTGAAAAATTTTCGGATTCAGAGTTGCTTCCGTTGCTTGAAATTATTTTAGCATACAATGATGCATTGAAAAAAGACGAAATACTGGATTATTGGTATGAATGCAAAGAATGACAATTTACCCGAACGGATAAAGGGCGGAAAAATGATCCGCTTCAATCTGGCCTTGCGGATCGCAAGGCTTTTTTTGCGCGCATTTGCCTGCACATCCGGGTGCTAATATTAACACCTTTTTTGATGCGGGATACTTGCTTTGACCTGCGGAATGTCGTATAATAGGAAAAGAATATTTTGCCCCGGCACCGGGGTTTCATAGAGAAGAAAGGAACAGCGAACATGAAGACCATCGCTTTCTATAATGCAAAGGGCGGCGTAGGAAAAACCTCCTCGGCCATCAACGTCGCTCATATTTTGTCGTCGCGTTTCGGCAAGCGGACGCTGCTGATCGATCTGGACCCGCAGAGCAACGCAACCGATTTTTATGACCGCTACGACGATACGGATACGCAGCTGACGGTGGAGGATCTGCTGGTGGGACAGGTGGAGCGTACCAAAGGCGTCTCGATGGAGGTCAACCCCGATGACGTGATCCTGCCCACGGATTTTGAAAATCTGGATATCATTCCGGCGCACCTGTCGCTGGGACGCGCAGAAAAAAATCTGCTGAAAGAAACGGTGACGCCCCAGCAGTTCAAGCTGGTGAATCAGCTGCGCCGGATTCAGGACCGTTACGATTATTGTATTCTGGACTGCTCTCCTTCGCTGGAGAGTCTGGTCAACATCAACGGGCTGGCCGCGGCAGATGTGGTGTTTGTGCCGCTGAAGTGCGACAAATGGGCCTCCCGCGGACTGGATGCTTCGCTGACGGTCATTCATACGGTGTCCACCTACAATTATAATCTGATGTTCGGCGGATGCTTCTATGTGCAGTGGGAGGAACGGAAAATCAACAAAGCGGCGTTCGAAAATCTGCAGGAAGCACTGGGCGATAAGATGCTGGACATCAAGATCCGCAAGAACAAAAGCGTAGAGGAAATTTCCTATATGGGTGAGCCATTGCTGAAATATGACCCCAAGGCAACCGCTACGCAGGACTATGTGCGGCTGACGGAAAAGATCATGGAGATCATCGGATAAGGAGACGGCAAAATGGCAGGAAGATTTGACAAGAGAATGATGAAACAGGGGCTGGGCGAAGGGCTGCTCAGCGAAAGCTCCCGGCAGTTTGCGGTCAACGAATTCAAAGTGACCTACATTCCGCTGGACAATCTGGTTCCAAACCGGAACAACGAGGGCTTCTCGATGGAAGACATCGAGGAACTGAAAACCTCCATCCGGGAGGTCGGTCTGGAGCAGAATCTGGTCGTGGTGCCGGACGGTGCAAAGTTCCGCATTCTTACCGGGCATCGGCGCTATATCGCCATGAAGCAGCTGTTCGAGGAGGGCGTGGAGAAGTTCCGTACCGTTCCTTGTGTAATCAAGGATCTGGGGAAAATTGATCTGCCCCTGTCGGACCGGAGCAAGGAGTTGTATGCCATTGCAACGACCAATCTGGAAAACCGGCGGTATACCGACAGCGACAAGCTGAAGCTGATGGAAATGCTGTCGCAGGTGTACGATGAGCTGAAGGAAAAGGGCTATGAAAAGCTGGGCAAGCGGCGTGATTTTCTGGCGGAGCGGCTGGGCATTTCCAGTGCCGGTGTGCAGATCCTGAACTTTGTGGATCACAATCTGGCTCCGTGTTTCCGCGAGGCTTTTCTGGCGGAGAAAATTCCGCTGATGGTCGCCAGCGAGATCGCACATATGCCCAAGGATGCGCAGAATGCCTACCGGGATTATCTGGACACCAACGGCATCATTTCGGTCAGCGTCAAGGATGTGCAGGCATTTTCGGAGCAATGGAAAAAGGAAAATCAGCCCACGGATCTTCCGCCGGAAAAACCGTATTTTGATTCGTTCAGCATCGTGAAAGACCGCATGGAGGCATTGACCGAAGCAGCGGCACAATGCGAGAGCGTCAGCGGTGAGGATGCCGCCCGGCTGAAGAAAATCCAGAAGGACATCGAGGCCCGTGTGGCCGCGGCCGAACGGATCATGAGACGCTACACTTCCAAAAAGAAAAAGTAATCGCTGTCGCGCAAAAATGAAGAAACCGCAGCAGTCCCGTTGAAAAACGATGGACGCTGCGGTTTTCGTTTGTGTTTGATGCAAGGTGTTAATATTAGCACCGCAGATGGATGACTCTACAGGATGTGCCCAAAGAAATGCACTTGCGGAGAAAACGACGGTGCCTACAGCCCCCTCTGTCGCTTCGCGACATCCCCCCGAAGGGGGGGAACGAGTTGGCTGAGCGAAAAACGGAGTAGTACGCTTGCGGAGAATGAAGTATAGGCGCAATCATCGTCCGTACGGAGAAAAAGCTGCTCCGTTTCGCCGTTCTTTGTGGTGTGAGAGGGGGTCAAGGGGGAAAGTGGATCATTGCGTCGAAGCTGCGTTGAGCCACTTTCCCTCTTGCCCCCTCACGCTCCACGTAGGGTTGAGGGATGGAAGTTTTTCAATTGGAACGGATGGTGTACATTTCTGCGTGGTGCTAATATTAACACCGGACAATTATGCCAGCAAGGAAAGCTGCTGCATCTGCATTATGCTTCTACTTCAGCCATCAAAATGAATCGGATCCGTCATGAAAGCCGGTAACGACATCATCGGTGACGGGGACATTGGCATCGGAACCCTCAAAGGAGAGGCGTTTTGCAAGACTCAGCATATAATCCTGTTTGCTGTCAATGTTCAGGGCGGCAAGGTCATCTTTCTGTACGAACAAAAAGACGGAGCCGTTGCGAACGATCGTGCAGAGCCCGGAACGAACGAAGCGTGCTTCCACGTCATCGACGCAGCTTTCACGATATGCCTGCATAAATTCCTCGGTTTTCTTTGCGATTTCCGTGATACGGTTTTGGCAAGCGATATAATCTTCATTCAGCAGAGCCGTCTGCACTTTCCCATCGACGATATACTTTGCGATGAAATCCTCGCCGTAGCAGGAAACTCTTTCGTCATAAAAAGACTTGCTCCACTTTTCGCCATCCGGTGTGCCCGTTGTATAGAGCAGTTCGCCATACTTCAGCCATTCCCCTTCTTTGTGAAACGCGAGCAGATTATTGGCAAGCAGGTACAGTTCGTCACGCTCTTCCCGAAGCTTTTCGAAGGTGGTGCCATGATATTCGAAGCGATCACGATCGGCAGCACTGTTTTTATATACCACAATCGCAATGAAGTCGGTGCTGTCTGCGCGGTTCAGCATTTCGTACAGCGCATAATCCATGGACCACCCATTCCATGATACAAAGGCGTCTGCGTGATCGGGAGCCACACCGGAGGCTTCGTCGCCGGCCCAAAGGATGTTGTCCATGTCCGTGGGGAGTTCATGCGGAACGATTGCGGATGGGCCAACGCCGCTGAAAAGCTTCCGGAGAGGCGGAGCGGCGAAGATGGTGCCAACAATCAGCAAAAGACAAGCCGCCGCTGCCGCATAGGATGTCCAGTGAAATGCGGGAAACCTCTTCATTTTTGCGATGCCGGTTCTGGCGTACACCTTATTCCGGACAGCCAAGAGCGTATCTGCCGTCACATCCGGCGGGGTGTTCTGATTGACGAGATTTTCGATCTCATTTGCGGTTGCTTCATCGAAAATATCGGACAATGTTTTTCTCATAGCTTATTACCTCCAAACATTTTGCGAAGTTTGTTCAAAGCCCTGTGTGTTCGTGTATCCACATTCGATACGGTCAGCCCGACGGCTTTTGCGATATCCTTTGAGGATTCTCCGTAATAATATTTACGGAAGATGATGGACGAGTCCGGATCACCGAGATCCTCCACCGCCTTGATCACCTCGCGGCGAAACTCATCCTCGGCAAGCGGACGGTCGATCTGTATCTCGTCGGCAACCTGCAAAAATGCGTGTTCGTCGTCGAGGGAAATACCGCTTTCCAGACTTCGTCTCCGGGACGTATTGATGGCGTGATTGTGTGCGATCACGCACAGATACGTTTTGATGCTCGATCGTCCGGGGTCGTAATCAGACAGCTCCAGATAGAATTTACTGAATACATCTGCCACACAGTCTTCAATATCGGATGATGCACAATAAGAATTGTCCAGTTTGCTTTTGACGACCGTATAAACCAGACCCGTGTACTGATTCATCAGTTGTTCCATTCCGGCATTCGGGTCTTTATGCAGCAGTCGAAGCAGCTTGTGATCCTCCATATTCTCACCTCTGTTGTTTTGAATCGATTCACAATCATATACAATCCAAAACGCAAAATCTTACACATTCATCCAGATTTTTTCGGGTGCTAATATTAACACCGCCGGACGATAAACAAGCCCGGCTTTCCCAGCCCCGCCAAAGACTTGACATTTCCATTTTCTACTGGTATAGTAGCAGTAAAACCGCGCGACCTCTGACCAAAACGGCGCGGAGAGGAGTACCCCGATATGCAAAAAGATAAAAATGAAAAGCGTCCGATCACCGCGTGTGATCTGTGCGCAAATTATGAATACAGCGATGAAACCGGCTACTACGAGTGCCTGGTCTCCTTGGATGAAGACGAAATGGCGCATTTTCTGGGCGGGACCTTCCACCATTGCCCCTATTTCTCGCTGGAGGGCGAATACCGCATCGTCCGCAAACAAAATTAAGCAGGGTGCTAATATTAGCACCTATTTTCAGGAGAGGATGACACATCCATGGAATTCCCCAAACACTTCGTCTGTGCCAGTGCAGACTGGTCCACTTACGCGCACCACGTCCCGGCTCCGATGTTCCGCAAAGCCTTTGTGCTGCAGAATGCGCCCGGAGCGGCAGCATTGCGGATCTGCGGGCTGGGCTTTTACCGGCTGTTCGTCAACGGGCAGGAGATCACCCGTTCGCTGCTGGCACCGTATATTTCCAACCCCGACCATGCATTGTATTATGATGATTACGATCTGAAACAATATCTGACCGCAGGTGAAAATGTGATCGGTGTACTGCTGGGCAACGGAATGGCCAACCCCATGATCGCTTCGTGGGACAATATGGATGCCCCGTTCAGTGATGCACCGAAAATGGCGGTACACGCAGAAATCACCGACGGGGATGCAAGCATACGCATTGATGGGATGGATTTTTGCTGGGCAGCGTCCCCCATTTTGTTTGACAATTACCGATTCGGAGAACATTACGATGCACGGTTGGAGCAGCCCGGATGGAACGCACCGGGGTTTGACGATGCAGCATGGCAGAAGTCGGTGCGCGCATCGCGTCCCCGCGGAAAAATGCGGCTGTGCGAAGCCGAGCCGGTGCGGATCATGGCGGAGCGCACGCCGATATTGGTACGAAAGGGCGAAATGACGCCTGTGCAGAAAGACAGCAAGGATTACCGCGCACTGATGGAAACGATCGGCGGCGGTGCTTTGCCGGAGCAGGAGACGGACTACACCGGCGGATACATTTACGACTTCGGGCTGAACGGCGCAGGCGTGTACCGGCTGAAAATCCGCGGAGAAGCCGGTCAACGGATCACGGTACAGGCATTTGAAACGCTGGACGAGCACGGCCACGGTAACATTCAGGACATCGGTGGCGGTTTCCCCGAAGGCTATTTCCAGCGGGACGTCTACTACTGTAAGGGCGGCGAAGAAGAAATTTACCAGCCGTCGTTTGTCTACCACGGCTATCGTTACCTGTATGTTGCAGGCATCACGGAGGAACAAGCCACGGACGGTCTGTTGACCGCACTGGTCATCCACAACGATGTGAGACGGCTGGGATGGTTTGACTGTTCGGACGAGATGGTGAATACCCTGTGGGCGATGGCGGAACGCTCCGACCTGTCCAACATGGTGTGGATCCCGACCGACTGCCCCCAGCGCGAAAAAAACGGCTGGACGGGTGACATTTCCATGTCGGCGGAGCATCAGATCCTGGAATTCGATACGCAGAAAGTGTGGCGCGAATGGCTGCACAATATGCGGGCGGCGCAGAACGAAGCCGGTGCGCTGCCGGGCATCGTGCCTACGGCGGGCTGGGGCTTTGATTGGGGCAACGGTCCGGCATGGGACTCGGCGCTGTTCAATCTGCCGTATGTCTGCTGGAAATACCGTGGCAATACGGAACTGATCCGGGAAAATGCGTCTGCCATGATGCGCTATCTGGACTACATCAGCCGCCGGCGCAACCGCCGGGGTCTGATCGACATCGGTCTGGGCGACTGGGTGCCGGTGGTGCTGCCGGATTGCTACGACCGCTTCGTCATGGAGTTTGAGGTGCCACGCAGCTTTACCGACAGCGTAATGGTCATGGATATGTGCCGCAAGGGTGCGCAGATGTTCGGCGCACTGGGCTGGACGCTGCAGCAGCATTTTGCGGAAGAACTTGGCCGTGAGGTACGCGAAGCGGTCCGCCGGGAATTGGTGGACCTGAACCGCATGACGGTGCTGGGCGACAGCCAGAGCGGACAGGCGATGGGCCTGTACTATGGTGTGTTTGAACCGGGCGAACGGCAGGAGGCGTTCCGCCAGCTGATGGCGCGCATCCGCCGGGACGGCGATCGGTTCAGCGTCGGTTTTCTGGGGCTTCGGGTGCTGTTCCATGTATTGTCGGATTTCGGAGAGAGCGAACTGGCGTACGACATGATCACCCGGACGGAGTACCCCTCTTACGGCCATCTGGTCGCACAGGGCTGCACGACGCTGACGGAAAATTTCCGCATCAGCGGCGGCGTGATGCAGTCGCTGAACCATCATTTCTACGGGGACATCAACCATTGGTTTGTGCGGCAGGTGGTTGGTCTGCACGTCAACCCCTGTGACCGCAACTGCAATGAGGTGCTGGTCCACCCCCATTTCATTGAAAAAGTGAATCATGCTTCGTTTGAATACGAATTGCCCAAGGGCAAAATTTCCGTGTCGTGGGCACGGCAGAGCGACGGTACCATCCGGCTGGAGGTCCATGCGGCACCGGGCATCGTGGGGCAGATCCGGCTGGACGACGGATACCGCTGCGATCCCCACTGGTACAGCTATGCTTCACTGGAGCCGGATATGGTGCTGACCATCCGCAGAGGCTACCGGTAAGGCACAGAACCGTCCGGAGACCGGTTCCTACGGTGCGTGTCTGTGTTCGCGACACCGCCGAAAAAATCATACATACGACAAAGGATTGCAATTATGATACAACAAAATAAATACAAACATACCATTGCGGCCTGCTTCCTCGGCTACATCGTGCAGGCCATCGTAAACAACTTTGCGCCCCTGCTGTTTCTGAAATTCCGCAATGACTACGGCATTCCGCTCGATCAGATCGCATTGCTGGTGACGTTCAACTTCGGCGTACAGCTGCTGGTGGATCTGCTGGCCAGCAAATACATCGACAAGATCGGTTATCGCGTCGGCATTGTCGGTGCACACCTGTTTGCGGGTGCCGGTCTGATCGCGCTGGCGGTACTGCCGCAGGTGATGCCCAGTGCATTTACGGGGCTGCTGATTGCGGCGATGATCTACGCCATCGGTGGTGGTCTGCTGGAGGTACTGGTCAGCCCGATCGTCGAGGCTTGTCCCACCGACAACAAATCCGGTGTAATGAGCCTGCTCCATTCGTTTTATTGCTGGGGTCACGTAGGTGTGGTGATCCTGACCACGTTGTTCTTCCGGTTGTTCGGCATTGAGCTGTGGTGGGTGATGGCGCTGTTCTGGGCCGTTTTTACGCTGGCCAACGGTGTGTATTTCAGCCGGGTGCCCATCCGGACGCTGGAGGAAAGCACCGACGCCCAGCAGATGGACCTGCGGAAGCTGTTCGGCACGCGGATGTTCTGGATGCTGATGGTGCTGATGATCTGTGCCGGTGCCAGCGAACAGGGCATCAGCCAATGGGCTTCTGCCTTTGCGGAGGGTGCGCTGGGCGTTTCCAAGACCGTGGGCGACCTGCTTGGACCGTGCGCATTTGCCATTCTGATGGGCTCTGCCCGTGCGCTGTATGCAAAATTCAGCAATCGTCTGCCGGAGAGCAAGTCGCTGTTCTTCTGCGCGGGGCTGTGCGTATGCGGCTACCTGATGGCATCGCTGTCGGATACGGCAGTGATCGGTCTGCTGGGCTGTGCCATCTGCGGCTTCTCCGTGGGTATCATGTGGCCGGGTACGTTCAGCATGGCGGCACGCGATATGCCCGGCGGCGGTACGGCGATGTTTGCGTTGCTGGCACTGGCCGGTGACCTCGGTTGCGGCGGCGGTCCCACGCTGGTGGGCTGGGTGTCCGGGCTGTTCGGGGAATCGCTGAAAGCCGGTCTGCTGTGCGCCATTGTGTTCCCGCTGACGATGATGGCATTCCTGCTGCTGCGCCGCCGTCACAAGGCATAAATTCAGACAAAACAAAAACGCTCATTTTCATCGACCGTACGACCGATGGGAATGAGCGTTTTTCAGTTTGAAATCAGTTCTTCTGCCAGTCAAATGCAAGCCGGGGCGCACCGTTTTCGAGATGAATGGTGCCACAGGGGACAAAGCCCTGTTTTTGCAGAAACCGCTGCATGACGCGGTTGTCGTGGTGGGTGTCGATGCGCAGGACGTCTGCACGCGCTTTGCACCATGCGACGCACCGGGCAGCGGCGCCTTTGCCGTGGGTGGCGGAGGCGATCCGGTGGATGACGCAGTATGTGCCGTCGGTGTGCCACGCACCGTCAATGACGGCATATGTCGCATCCGGTCCGGGCGCGAAATAAAATGATGCCAAAATTTCCCGTTGCTCCTCCAGCACATAACTGCATCCTGCGGCAATGTCGGCACGGAGCAGATCAGACGAGGGGTAACCGTCGCCCCATTGGTTGGGGTTTCCGGAGGCGGCCATGAATCGGCGCGCTTCGGCAAACAAATCCAGCAGGGCGGGGAGATCGTGCAAGGTTGCGGGGCGAATCATCGGGAAAACCTCCTTTGACGGGAAACATATAAATGAATAATGAATGATGAATATTGAAGAATGAATCATTCCGGAAGCGGCTGCGCCGCTTGAAATTGTATGGTGTGGTTGCAGAACCAACTTGTTCGCCCCTCTGCGACAAGAGGGCTGCTGTCTTTGCCAGAAGAATGTCTGACCAACGGGAGGACAGAGGGGGGACGCTCGGACTGGCCCGCCTCAAATCGACAGCATTACTCCATAGAGGTGAAATCCCCTTATTTTCCCAGCTCCACCGTGCGCTTGTATGCGGCCGCCACTGCTTTCATCGCGGCGGCGCGGAATGCCGATTCCTCCAGCGCCTGCACACCAGCGATGGTCGAACCGCCGGGGCTGCAAACGGCGTCTTTCAGTGCGCCGGGGTGCTGGTGCGAGGTCATCACCAGTTCAGCGGTACCTTTCAGCGTCTGGGCGGCATACAGCATGGCCTTGTCGCGGGGCAGACCGCAAGCGACGCCACCATCGGCCAACGCTTCCAGAAACAGGCAGACGAATGCCGGTCCACAGCCGGATACGGCGCTGCCTGCGTCGATCAGATGCTCCGGCAGCTTGTCCAGCACGCCGGCATTTTCCATGATGCGGACGAAGCTGGCTTCTTCATGTGCAGACACCTTTACATTGGCAGTATACAGGATCATGCCCTGACCGACCTGTGCGGGGGTGTTGGGCATGATGCGGATGACGGGGTAATCACCTTGTGCCATGCTGGAAATTTTTTCCACAGACAGCCCGGCCGCCATGGAGACGAGCACGAAGCGCTCCTGACGGCCGGCGCGTGCGGCCAGCACCGGCGCGATCTCCGCCAGCATCCCGGCCATCATCTGCGGCTTGATGCCGAGGAAAATGAAGTCGCTGAATTCTGCGATGGTAATGTTGTCGGCGGTATCGGCGCTCAGTTCTGCGGCGAGGGCAGTGGCCTTTTCCGGAAAAGCATCCGCCAACGACAGATGGTCGTTTTTATAGTGCAGGCTTTGCGTGATGGCGCGGGCCAGCGCACCGCCCATGTTGCCGCAGCCAATCATTCCGATGTTCATAAGCGGCTCCTTTCGTCAGCGCGTATGTCCGTCGCCGCGCACGATGTACTTGTAGGTGGTCAGTTCTTCGAGGCCCATCGGACCGCGGGCATGAAGCTTCTGGGTGGAAATGCCCATTTCGCAACCCAGACCAAACTCACCGCCGTCGGTGAACCGGGTAGATGCGTTGACGTACACCGCCGCGCTGTCGACCCGGTCGGTGAATGCCTGTGCGTGGGCATCATTCTGCGTCAGGATGGCGTCGCTGTGGTGGGTGGAGTGTGCGCCGATGTGCGCGATGGCTTCTTCCACGCTGTCCACGATGCCCACGGCCAGAATATAATCCAGAAATTCCGTATCAAAGTCCACGTCCGAAGCGGGGGTGCCGGGGATGATGCGTCCGGCGGCCTCGTCCACGCGGAATTCCACTGCCTGCTTGCCAGCGGCGGCACGGTCCGTCACCAGACGGTCGTACAGCTTCGGCAGAAATACCGGCGCGATGTCCTTGTGTACCAGCAGCACTTCCTCGGCATTGCAGACGGAGGGACGGCTGGTTTTTGCGTTTTCGATGATGTTCAGGGCTTTTTCGATGTCGGCACTATCGTCCACGTAAATGTGGCAGATACCGGTGCCGGTTTCGATGCAGGGCACGGTGGCATTTTCCACGCAGGTGCGGATCAGTCCGGCACCGCCACGGGGAATCAGCAGGTCTACCTTGCCGGTGGCGGTCATCAGTGCCTGTGCGGCGGCACGCGAGGGGTCCTCGACCAGAAGTACGCGGTCAGGGGAGAGGCCCGCGCGGGTCAGACCATCCCGCAGTGCGGCGACGATGGCGGCAGCACTGCCCAGTGCCTGATGGCCGCTGCGCAGTACGCACACGTTGCCACTTTTTACCGCCAGCGCGGCGGCGTCGGAGGTGACGTTGGGGCGGCTCTCGTAAATGATGGCAACCACACCCATCGGCGCGGCCTTTTTCTCAACGACCAGCCCGTTGGGCAGGACGTTGGTTTTCAGCACACGGCCCACCGGGTCGGGCAGGGCGGCAACATCACGCACACCTTTGGCCATGGAGCGGATGCGGTCGGCACTCAATGCCAGCCGGTCCAGCATCACCGTGGAGCAGGTGCCGCGGGCGTGTTCCATATCCAGCCGGTTAGCGGCCAGAATGTCGTCCATGTGGGCTTCGAGCGCATCGGCCATCGCCATCAGCGCCGCATTGCGCTGTGCGCCCGTGAGGACGGTATTTTTTTCGGCGGCGGCTGCCGCCAGCAGTTCATTCAGCGTTTGCATGGGAAGACTCCTTTCAATGACTGCAGAAGCGGGTGCCTACCGGGCGGCCCTCCAGCAGATCATACAGATTCAGCGGATTGCTGCCGTTGAGGATGACCATGTCGCATCCGGCGCTCATGCAGATTTCGGCAGCGTGCAGCTTGGTTTTCATGCCGCCGGTGCCCAGCGAGGAACCCTTGCCGCCGCCCAGCGCCATGATCTCATCGGTGAGGGCGTGAACGGTGGGGATCAGCGTGGCGTTGGGGTCCTTATGAGGGTCGGCGGTGTACAGACCGTCGATGTCGGACATCAGTACCAGCAGCTCGGCGGACGCATTGACGGCGACCATGGCGGACAGGGTATCGTTGTCGCCTACGGAGATTTCTTCGGTGGCAACGGTGTCGTTTTCGTTGATGATAGGCAGCACCTCCAGCTCCAGCAGGCGGAGCAGGGTGTTGCTGAAATTGGTGCTGCGGACCTCGTCGCGGAAGTCGGCGGCGGTCAGCAGGATCTGGGCAACGGTATGGTTGTATTCGGAGAACAGCCGGTCGTAGGTGTACATCAGTTCACACTGACCGACGGCGGCGGCGGCCTGCTTGGTGGGAATGTCGGCGGGGCGTCCCTTCAGAGACAGCTTGCCCACGCCCATGCCGATGGCGCCGGAAGATACCAGAATCACTTCATGACCAGCGTTTTTCAGGTCGGACAGGGTCTTGCACAGTTCCTCCACCCGCCGGATGTTCATATGACCGGTGGGGTAGGCCAGCGTGGAGGTGCCTACCTTTACTACAATACGCATTGAGTTCTGTTCGCTCCTTTTTGGGATAAGGAAAATATAAAATGTTTCACGCGTTAAAGCGTTGACGGGTTTTCATTATAGCATACGGGATACAGAAATGCAAGAATATCGCACAATTCCACAAAAAAATCGCACCCATTACCGGATGCGATGAAAAATTATTTCTTCCGCTTCGCCTGTTCTTCCAATTCCAGTGCGCGGTAATCGACCTTCGCCATGCGTGTCATGGGCAAGCTGTCCCGAAATTCGATTTCGCGTGGCTTTTATCATAAAAATCCAGCTTTGCTGATTTTTATGATAAAAAATTATTCACTCCGCTTCGCCTGTTCTTCCAGTTCCAGCGCCCGGTAATCGACCTTCGCCATGCGTGTCATGGGCAAGCTGTCCCGGAATTCGATTTCCCTCGGCAGCGCATACCGCGCGATCCGGGTACGGCACCAGTCCGTCAACTCCTGCTTCAGCGATTCCGAAGGTACCTCGCCGGGCTGAAGTACCACAAACGCCTTGATGCGGTGCATCCGCCGCGGATCGGGTACGCCGATGACGCAGCTTTGCCGGACCTTGGGGTGGCTGTTCAGCACCAGTTCCAGCCGGGAGGGGTACACGTTGTACCCGTTGGTGATGATGATGCGCTTGATGCGCTGAATAAACCGCACGTAACCGTCCGGGTCCATCGACCCCAGATCGCCGGTGTGCAGCCAGACCCGCCCATCGGGATGACGGCGCAGGGCAAGTGCGTTTTCCTCCGGGTGATCCGGATAGCCCAGCATCACCGTTGGCCCGGAGATGCAGATCTCGCCGGGATGGTTCGGCGGCAAGGATTCGGCCGTGTCGGGCCGGACGATTTTATACGCCATGTCCGGCAGCGGCAGACCGATGCTGCCGGGGCGTTCGCCGTGGGTCGGCGTCAGACAGCTGGCCGAGGAACATTCCGTGGCGCCGTAGCCCTCCCGGATGTGCACCGGGGAACCGCGTTCCGTCAGAAATGCGTCGATTTTCGCTTTCAGTTCCACCGGCAGGACGTCGCCGCCGCAGTACACGCCTTTCAGATGGCTCAGATCGGCTTTTTCCAGTACGGGCTGATGCAGCATGGCTTCGTACAGCGAGGGAACACCGGCCAGAAATGCACACTTGGTTTTCACCAGCAGCTTGGCAAAGCTGGCCGGGGTAAAGCGCGGCACCAGCACGCACGCACCGCCGCTGGACAGCATGGCGTGGACGCCGATGCCCAGCCCGAAGCCGTGAAACAGCGGCAGGATCGCCAGCATCTTGTCGCCGGGGGTAAACATGGGGTTGGTGGTGAGGATCTGCAGCGCCAACGCATTGAGGTTGAAGTTGGACAGCACCGCGCCCTTGGCAATGCCGGTGGTACCACCGGTGTAGAGGATGGCGGCGGGGTCCTGTGCGGTGCGGACGGGGAACTCCGGCAATTTTCCGCGACCGGTGGAAAACCATGCTTTCCACCGCACCGTGCGGCGGTTCAGCGGCGGCAGCTTGATTTTGCGCCCTTCCGTCAGCGCATAGCCCAGCCGGGTCAGCGGACGCAGAAAATCGGCCGCCGATGCCACCACGATCCGCAGACCGGGGAAGCGCGGTGCAACGGCGCGGAATTTATCGTAAAACAGGTCCAGCGTGAACGCCAGACGACTGTCGGCCGTGGTGAGGAACTGCGCGATTTCCTCCTCGGCAGACAAGGGGTGGATCATATTGGCGACACCACCCGCCAGATTGACGCCGTAAAACAAAATCACTGCGTGGGGGCAGTTGGGCAGGCACAGCGTGACCCGGTCGCCGGGCTTCACGCCGCTTTTGATGAGGGCATTGGCGCATTGACGTACCATCCGGGCAAACTGCCCGAATGAAATGCGGGTGCCCATAAATTCGCAGGCCGTCTGACGGGGGTATTTTTTCGCCATCCGGGCGACATTTTCCCAAGCGGTCCCGTCATGATACGGCAGGGTATAGTGGGGCATAGAAAGACTCCTCTGGAAAATGGCTGCGCCATTTTCAATGAAATATCGACTGTAATTATTCCCCCTCTGTCACACCTACGGTGTGACATCTCCCCGAAGGGGAGAACGAGTGGACTTTGCGAGCATCAGGGCTTTAATCGCCGAGCATAGATTTTTGAGTAGAACTCAGCGAACCTGTTCCCCCCTTTGGGGGGGGTGCCGAACGAAGTGAGGCAGAGGGGGCTGCTCAGAAATAATGCACTTCGCCCGCCGGGATGCAGTGCGGCTGGCGATCCTTGACTACCCACACATCCACACGCGACGGGTTGTACGCAAAGGACTGGTCGGCGGCGATCACCAGATTGCGCTGGGCGGTGACGTACTCGTAAATCTCCATGTTGGTGGCATACCACACCTTCGGATGGTTGGCCACCATGGCGCACAGCTGCTCCATGTCGGCCCACTGTTCTTCGGTTTTCAGCTCATGGCTGTGACCCCATACATACAGCAGACGGGGCGCGGCGAAATAGCCGTCGATGGCATCCATGAACTTTTTGCCGTCGGTCAGACCGGTGCGGTGGTGACAGGTCGGGTGCCATGCCATAAAATCCTGCGGCAGATTGAAATCATGCGTGTTCAGCGTGGTGCGTCCGTACACAAAGCCCAGATGCCGCAGCAGGTCCATGACCTCCGGGCTGAACCGGGCATTGGCATAGGACATTCCGATGACCGGGCGGCGCGCGATGGATTCCAGCAGCGTCCGGTTTTCCAGCATTTCCTCCATGATGGAGCAGGCCGGCAGGATGGTCAGCGAATGGTGCTCCTTGCCGTGGGCCGAAATTTCAAAACCCTCGTACCGCTGGCGGATCTCCTCTTTGGAGGAGGCCGGATACAGCCAGTTGTTCAGATGAAAGGTGCCTTTCAGCCCGTACTTCCGGAACAGCGCCATCAGACGCTCGTCGCCGGTGCGCTGACCGTCGTCGTAGCTGAAGGTGACGGCATTCTGTACGCCGCCGGGAAACAATCCGAATGTAATCATGGTCGTATACCTCCGTTGTGATGAAAGCGGGATTTCATGCAGGGGCGGCAATCTGCCGCCCGTGGGTATCATGCATTTGCCGGGTGCTGGTTTGTGCGTACAGATGCCGGGCGGCAAATTGCCGCCCCTGCTTTTCTGCCTTTCAAGTATAGCACAATGTACGAAGATACACAAGGAAAACCCCGGATATTTTTTGAAAATGCTGTACAACAGGGAAAAAATGTGTTATAATAAAGAAAAATTTTTCAGGATGGTGACGATCATGCCAAGAATTTTGGCCATTGGCAACAGCTTTTCCGAAGACGCAACCCGTTATCTGTACAAGATTTCCGCCGCAGACAACAAGCCCATGCGGCTGTATAACCTGTACATCGGCGGATGCCCCCTGTCCAAGCATTTCCGGCTGATGAAGACCGGGGAACCCAGCTACGAATTCCAGTTCAACGGCATGAAGACCGGCATGAGCATTTCGATCCCGAAGGCCGTGCTGGTGGACGAGTGGGACTACATCACGCTCCAGCAGGTGAGCCATCAGTCTCCCCGCTATGAGACGTACCAGCCCTACCTGAACGCACTGGCCGCCTACATCCGGGAGAACAACCCGAAGGCCAAGCTGATCATCCATCAGACGTGGGCCTACGAGCAGGGCAGCCGCCGCCTGTGCGAGGAACTGGGTTATGCGGATCAGGCCGATATGTTCCGCGACGTGAAGGCCAGCTACGACAAGGCCGCCGCCGAAATCAAGGCCGACGGCATCATCCCCAGCGGTGAGCTGTTCCAGCGGATGCTGAAAAACGGCTTTGAGACGGTACACCGCGACACGTTCCACGCGCATCTGGGCTATGGCCGCTATGCGCTGGCCGCGCTGTGGTATGACCTGCTGACCGGCAACGATGTCCGCGGCAACACCTTCCGCGACCTCGACGTGCCGAGCGACGGCGTCGATTTCGAGCTGATTCAGAAGCTGGCGCACGAGCTGGCGGACGAATACCGCATCCAGAAGTAATTATGACAACAAAACAGCCCATGAAACGATTTTTCGTCGCTTCGTGGGCTGTTTTTTGTACGCGGATCAAACTGCGCGCAGGAATGCTTGTATTTGTGGATTATGCTACGGAAATATCACCGCTGGTGGTGAACACCTTGCAGTTGGCAATGTCCTGACGGACCTGCTCGTGGCGTTTCACACGGACCTCGCCGGAGACGGTCTCGGTATACAGCGAATACACCGTACGGGCCAGCACGTCGATGTCGCCGGAGACAGAGCGAAGCAGCATGGAAATCTCGGCGCCGCTCCGCGTCAGTTCGATGTCACCGCTGGTGGTCTGCGCGGTAAAATAAGCGGCTTCGGTGTCGGTCGCTTCGACCTCGCCGCTGGTGGTCTGC
>JAFTRF010000136.1 GCA_017462405.1 Clostridia bacterium
TACCTGTCCGTTCAACTCTTTATGTTTTACCAGCATCTCCGATTCACTCCGTTCTTTTCTTCTACTTCTATTATAACACAAAAAAGGCCGCTGTGCGCGACCTTTTTCGACAAGCTGGAACGCACTTTGACGAGTGCGTTCTTTTTTCGGCAAACGCAAACACCGCCCGGCCTGTAACAGCCGGGCGGTGTTTGCAGAAAGGAGACAGCAATGAAGATATAATCACAGGTTGAAGGCGACTTCGATTTCCTTGATTTCGTCGGGGGAAATCTTGACGATGTCGCGCATACGCTTGGTGGAAATAACCGACTTGGCGCTGTATTCCGCCACTTCCAGACGGTCAAACGCGTTCAGCGGCGAGGTGCCCACCACGATAAGCATATCGTTTTCCTCGATGGCCACGGGGTTCTTCAGCGTCATTTCCGCAGCCAGCTTTGCCGGGTCGGAGATGCTTGCGCCGAAGGGGAACTTCCGCACGGTCTTCAGTGCGATGTAGCTTTCGGGAATCAGACGGGCATCAAACTCCTCATCGGTCACGGCAAACGCCATAATGTTGGGCGGGTAAGCCATGATGATGGAGTTGACGTCCGGATGCTGCTTGTAAATTTCCATGTGGAACTTGGTTGCACGGGAGGGTTTCTTGTCCAACTCAACCATGCCGTTTTCAATGCGCACCAGATCCTGCGGCTCCAGATACATCCGGTCCTTGCCGTAGGGCGTGATGATGAAGTTGTCGCCGTCCACACGGGTCGAGAACGTACCCTGACTGCTGGAGAACAGGCCGTTGCGGTAGGCCCGCTTGATCAGCTCGCACAGTTCGCGCCGCAGTTCCAGCTCGCCGGAGGTCGGCTCGTCGGCACGGTATTCTTTCAGGTGCGGCACGTTTTTCTGCTTATATACGGCCATCTGCTCTGGGGTCAGCGTACGGTACGGGCCAAGCTGCAGGGCTTTGATCTGCAGGCGGGCGGAGTAGTCCAGTGCCTCAAACATGGTGAATGCCTCAAACAGCGACTGCGCACCCAGCACAACACCGTGGTTTTCCATCATGGCCACGTTCATGCCCTTTTCAAACACGGCAGAGATATTGTCGCCCAGTTTGGCGCTGCCGGGCAGTGCGTAGGGCGCCATTTCCACCTGACCGCAGTCGATGGAGGTATTCGGCAGCAGGTACGGTTCCGGATTCTGGCGCACCAGCGTCAGGGCCACCAGTGCCGGCGGATGGGCATGCAGTACAGCCCGCAGGTCGGGGCGCTTCTTGTAAATGGAAGAATGGAAAGGGTATTCGACCGAAGGCTTGTGGCGGCCTTCGATGCGTCCGTCGGGATACACGCGCATGATGTCCTCACGCTTCAGGCTGCCCTTGTCCACACCGGACGGGGTAATCCACATGACACCCTCGTTGTCCATCACCGACAGGTTACCGCCGGAGGTGGTGGTCATGCCGCTGTTGTAAATGCGCTCCATGATCATAACGATCTGATCCGCAGGATGAAGATACTGAAAATTCATAACTGCTCCTTTCCGAATAACGGCTCGCGCCGGTTTGTCAAAAACAATTATACCATATTATTGACAATAATGCAAACCATTTTGGTGGATTTCAGAAAAAATATTGCGTCAGTTTTCATCCGATGCCGGAGCCACCAGCGATTTCAGCAGGGCATCCAGTTCCGGAAACTGCTTTTTCAGCTGAATGGGGCGACCCTGCACATTCGTGAAGCAGTGACGGGTCTTTCCGGTCAGCACCAATGCACCGGTGCGGTGATTGAACATCGTGTAGCGGATGACCAGCCGTACTCCGCGGAATTCTTCCACCTCAAGCTGGATCCGCACCTCATCGCTGAAGGTGGTGGGCTGCTTGTACTGGCATTCCACGCCAATGACCGGCGAAATGATGCCGTCCTGTTCCATCCGGGCATAGCCGTAGCCGATGTGGTCCAGAAAATCCACGCGTGCTTCCTCCATCCATCGGATGTAGTTGGAGTGATGCGTGATGCCCATTTTGTCCGTTTCGTGATAGCAGACCTTGTGAATGTATTCGTGCATGGTGTATGCTCCTTTCAGCAACAGAACTTACAGAAACAGCAGTGCAGCGGAAATGGCTACCACCACCGCTACCGTGATGCTGTACCAGATGGTGCTGCCCGCTCCTGCCTTCGGTTCGTCCGGGACCGGCTCCGCTGATGTTACAGGATCCTGCGGAGCATCTGCCGGAACAGACGTCTCCGGAGATGTCTCCGTACCGGAGGAGACGGTTGTTCCCGTCCCGGCGGGCTCCGACGACTCCGGCTCGGCAGGTACCGACGATTCCGGAACTTCCGGTGCGATCGTCTCCCGGATGGCCCCCTCCGCCAGCAGCGCCGCAATGTCATCCTCAAAACAATCCGCATAATGGTTGGGCGCGCCGTCCGGCAGGGTGCGGTAATCGTATTTCTGCGTATAGCTGTAGGCCAGATTCAGCAGCAGCTGCTCGCTGTCCCGCAGGGCGGCAATTTCCATACCGATGCCTGCACCGCGGGAATGGGTGCCGATCAGCACCGACATCTCCGGCATTTTGGCCGACGGCCCCAGCGCATAACAATTATTGATGAACGATTGTGCCTGTGCATCCCACTTCTTGCCATTGTCGTCCGTTCCGGAATAAATCGGTGCCGACAGATAGGTCGGGAAAATCATGGCATCCACATCGTATTTTTCTGCCGCTTTTTTGTAGGCGTTGTATACCGCCGTTTTGGGTGCTTCGGCATTGCCGCCCAGCGATGCCTGCGACAGCGACAAAATATTGGGGATGGATACCTCCACCACCTCGGCCCCGCAGGCTTTCAGTTCTTCGATGGCCCGTTCAAATGCCGCCGCGACCTCTGCATCGGTGCCGGAACGATTGTAGGTCAGTTCCTTGATCACACCCAGCCGGACCCCCTGTAGAGCGTTGGCATCCAGATTTTTGGCATATTCATACTTATTCCCGGTCAACACATCCAGCATCAGCGCCTGATCGTACACCGTCCGGGTGATGGCACCGGGAATGTCCCGGCTCTTGTTCAGCCGGATGACCCCCTCCGTGGAGATCTTTCCGTAGGTACACCGCAGGCTGACACAGCCGTTGAGTACAGCCGGAACCCGCAGGGAGGAGTTGGTGTCCGTTCCCAGCGAAGCCGCCGCAAAATTCAGCGATACCGCCACCGCACTGCCGCCGGAGGAACCGCCTGCGGCCAGCCATGTACAATACGCATTTTTCGTCTCGCCTACCGCCAGACTGATGCTGGTACGGGCACTTTGCGCCGCCGTACTCATGTTGGCCTTGCCGATGATGACCGCACCCGCTTCCTTCAGCGCCTTGACTACGGCCGCATCTGTGGCAGACACCTTGGAGGCACTCAGCTTGTAGCCGTTGGTGGTTTTGTAGCCAAGCACATGAATGTTGTCCTTCACCACCACGGGAATACCCCACAACGCGCCCTTGGCGGTGCCGTCTGCCCGGTCCGCATCCCGCGCCCGCGCCGTTTCCAGCGCATCATCGCACAGGGTAATGAAGCAGTTGTACGGCTCGTTGCAGGCTTCGATCCGCTCCAGATAGTACGCGGTCAGCTCCTCGCTGGTGACCAGACCGCCCTCCATTGCTGCCTGCAGCGTGGAAATATCCGCCTCATACAGCGCCGCGAGTACCGCTTCTTTGCTGACCTCGCGGGGCAGGTCCGGCTCCGGGACCGAGGTCCCGTCCGAAGTCGTGGTGCCCGGCCCGGTTTGCTCCGGACCCGTCCGCCACGGCGCAGTCATGACCCACGCGATCAGCAAACAGAGCAGCAGACAAATTGCCACAGCCAACAAAGGTCGCCGGATTTTTTGTTTTGTTCTCATTTTTTCGCCCTCACTCGATTTAATTCGACCATTATAGCATATTTTGTGCCAAAAAACAACCGCCGCACCGGAAGAATCCGGTACGGCGGCATATTTATGGTGTTTTTCTGCGCAGAAGTTTCCGCTTACTCAGCGTTCGACGCCGATTTTCACCCGGCGGATGCCTTCAATGGCGCGCTGGATGAGGGCTTCGGTATCCAGCGCCTTTTCGGCCTCGATGACCTTGTCCAGCACCGGACGGGTACGGGGATGCTTGGGCGTGAACACGGTGCAGCAGTCCTCGTAGGGCTGGATGGACGTCTCAAAGGTGTCGATGCGGCGGGCAATGCGGATGATCTCCTCCTTGTCCATACCGATCAGCGGACGGAACACCGGCATCGTCTTGACGGCTTCATCGGTGCAGCCGATGGCCTGAATGGTCTGGCTGGCAACCTGACCGAGGCTCTCGCCGGTGACCAGCGCCTGATTTTTCGTCAGGATGGCAATGCGCTCTGCCAGCTTCATCATAAAGCGGCGCATGATGATGGTGAACAGGTCTTCGGGGCACTTCTCCACGATGGCCTCCTGAATTTCCGTAAACGGTACAATGCGCAGGGTCATCGGGCCGGAGTAGAGTGCGACCTTTTCCAGCAGGGTGATGACCTTCATCTCAGCGCGTTCACTGGTGTAGGGCGGGCTGGCGAAATGGATGGGGGTCAGTTCCACGCCGCGCTTGGCGATGGTCCATGCTGCCACCGGGCTGTCGATGCCGCCGGAAATCAGAATGGCCGCCTTGCCGCCGGTACCTACCGGAATGCCGCCCGCGCCGTGAAGCTGGCGGCCGTGGATGTACGCGCCGAAGTCGCGCACCTCGACGGTCACGGTCACGTCCGGTTCATGCACGTCCACCGTCAGATGGGGGAATTTGTCGAGCAGGTATGCGCCCAGTTCCGCGCAGATGGCCGGGGAAGCCATCGGGAAACTCTTGTCGGCGCGCTTGGCGTTGACCTTGAAGGTATTGGCCGCATCCAGTTCTTCGCCCAGATATTCCGCCGCCGCTTCACAGATCGCAGAGAAGTCCTTCTCCACCCGTGCCGCACGGGAATACTGCACGATGCCGAACACCTGTCCCACGCGCTTGGCGGCTTCGTCCATGTCAAAGTCCTCGCACTCCGGCACGACGTACAGTGCCGACTGGGCATTCTGTACCTTGACGTCGCCCATATCGGCCAGTGCCAGACGCACGTTGCGCACCAGCGCATTTTCGAAATTGTGCTTGTTGAGTCCCTTCAGGGTCAGTTCACCCATTTTAACCAGAATGATCTCTTTCATGATGTGTTTCTCCTTACTATAATTCGTTGTCCTTTTCAAATGTTATCCATGATGACGGTCAGGCTGCTTGCAACGGCCCCTCCAGGCCACAATCGACCGTGGAATTTCGTGTAGGGGCGGCAACCTGCCGCCTGTGGGTTTGGGGCATTTGCCGGGTGTCTGTTCGTACGCACAGATTCCGGGCGGCAATCTGCCGCCCGTGGGTTTGGAGCATTTGCCGGATGTCTGTTCGTACGCACAGATTCCGGGCGGCAGGTTGCCGCCCCTACCCTGGTATCTCCAAATCCCGAAATTGACCACATTGCTCCGGAGGCGGGGGTCTTTTCACTTTTTACTATTGCTTATCTTTCTCTCCGCCGGGTCAGCGTGTCCAGACCGGTCTGCAGGGCATTTGCCAGCTGCAGGACATCTTCTTCCGTATTCTGATGACCAAAGCTTACCCGGATGGCGGAATCGATGCGGTCGTTGTCCAGCTTCATGGCCTCCAGCACATGGCTCTTGTGCCCGCGGGCGCAGGCCGAGCCACTGGAAACGTACACCCCGTGCTGCGCCAGATGATGCAGCATGGTTTCCGAGCGGATGCCCGGCACCGAGAAATTCAGGATGTACGGCAGACCGTCGTCCGGCGAGTTAATGGTGATGCCCGCCATTGTCCCCAGCTTCTCCAGCAGCAGCGTCCGGAGTGCCGTCGCGTGGGCCGTACCCTCCGACAATGCCAGCAGTGCCTGCACCGCCGCGCCGAAGCCCGCGATCAGCGGCAGGGCCTCAGTACCGGGACGCAGCTTGCGCTCCTGTTCGCCGCCGTACAACCGGGGCAGCAGGTGGGTGCCGTGCTGGACGTACAGCGCGCCCACACCCTTGGGGCCGCGGATTTTGTGTGCGCTGACCGACAGCAGGTGTGCGCCCAGCTTCTGCGGCGACACGACGATCTTGCCGAACGCCTGCACCGCGTCTACGTGGATCAGCGCCGGGGCATTGACCTTTTTCACCGCCCGCGCCATGCAGGATACCGGCTGGATGGCACCGGTTTCGTTGTTCACCAGTTCCATTGAGGTCAGGATGGTTTTCGGGGTGATGGCCGCGGCAAATTCCGCGGGGTCAATTCTTCCATACGCATCGGTTCCGATGCGGACGACCTCGAAGCCCTCTTTTTCCAGCTGGGCCGCCGCCGCCATCACGGACGAATGGGCCACCGCCGAAATCACGACGCGGTTGCCCCGCCGCCGCCGCGCGTACGCGCCGCCCAGCAATGCCAGATTGTTGGCCTCCGTCGCGCCGGAGGTGAAGGTCAGTTCGTCCGCCCGGCACTTCAGCGCACCCGCCAGCACGCTGCGCGCCCGGTCGAGTTCCCGCTGGGCCTCGATGCCTTTGGTATGCAGCGAGGACGGATTGCCGTAGTTCTCCAGCATCATTTCCATTACTTTGTCCGCCGCCTGCCGGCATACCGGCGTGGTAGCGCTGTTATCCAGATATGCTTCCCGCATGATGTTCTTCTCCTTTTTCTTCAACCTCACCCGCCCGTGCTTTCCGCACCCTGGCGGCGTATTCCGTCGGGGTCATCCCCTGCACTTTATGAAAGACCTTGGAAAAATACAGCCCGTCCTCATAGCCCACCGACTGCGCAATGGAGGCAATGGACAGATCTTTCTGCCCCAGCAGGGCACACGCCTGCCGGATACGGTATTCCGTCAGATAGGTTTTCGGGCGCTTGCCCGTCACCGCACAGAAGGCCCGGTACAGGTGGCTCCGGCTGATGCCGATGTGCGCCGCAATATCCTCCACCAGCAACGGGTAGGAATAGCGGCAATGGATGTATTCCATCGCCTGACGGGTATAATCCGCCAGCGAGTCGGTTTCCTCTGTCGGGGGAGCCGGATGCCGCAAAAACAGTGACAAGGCCACATACAGCCGTCCGGTCATCTCCACCGAATGTGCCAGCGTATTGCCGCGCCCCTCATAGATCTGCATCAGCGCCTCCTGCAGTTCCTCCGCATAGGGCAATGCTTTCAGCACCGGTCCGTCGGGCCGGAACCCCGCCGATTCCAGAATGTGCGGTGCGTCGCTGCCGTTGAAGCCCACCCAGCAATATTCCCACGGCTCGTCCGGGTCGGCGGTATAACTGACGGTCGTGTTGGGATACACTAAAAACACATCGCCGGCATCCAGCGCATATTCCGCCGTTTCGGTGCGATAGGTGCCTTTGCCGCGCACCACTGCGTGAATCAGGTAATGATTCCGCACCCCCGGTCCCCATTGATACGCAGGGGTACAGCTTTGATAGCCTACATTATATACCGAAAGTGATGTCAGTCCTTTCGGACTGGCCTTGTATGAATTTTTCTCTGCCGGTTCCATCGTCCGCACCTCCCGCTCCGGTTTCCGTTTCCTATTCAGTATAGCGCAAAAAACGGAAAGGTGCAACAAAATTGCATGATTTACCTGCATAAAAATCTTGTATTCACGGGGCTGTTATGTTAGAATGTATGATATATATCATAAAAAAGATTACAGACCCGCCACCGGGCCCTATATCCAGAAAGGGTTGACAATCAATTATGGGAAACATCGGTCTGACTGCGCGCCGTCTGGTGCGTTACGGTCTGGCCACCGGTCTGCTGCCCCGCGAAGATGAATCGTACGCACTGAACCGCATGCTGGAGATCCTGAAACTGAACGAACCGGACGAATCCGGTCTGCTGCCGGCGGCTTTGCCGGACCCCGCCGACGAGCTGGAAGCAATTCTGGCCGAGGCGCGGGACTACGCCGCCGCCCACGGACTGGCGGACGACGATTCCGTCGAAGCGCTGGATCGTTTCGACACGAAACTGATGGACTGCCTGATGCCGCGTCCGGCACAGGTCATTGCCGATTTCCGCCGCACCTATGACACCGACCGCATTGCCGCCACCGACGCATTTTACAAGCTGTGCGGCGACGGCGACTACATCCGCCGCTACCGCGTCCGCAAGGACATGAAGTGGCAGACGGCGACCTCTTACGGCGATCTGGACATCACCATCAACCTGTCCAAGCCGGAAAAAGACCCCCGCGCCATTGCCGCCGCCCGGAAAATGAAGCCGGCCTCGTACCCCAAGTGTATGCTGTGCCGCTCGAACGAGGGCTACGCCGGACGAGCCAACCACCCTGCGCGCCAGAATCTGCGGCTGATCCCGCTGACCCTGTGCGGTGAACCGTGGTACCTGCAGTATTCCCCCTATGTGTACTACAACGAGCACTGCATCGTCCTCAGCGACACCCACTCCCCCATGACCATCAACCGCAGCACCTTTGCCAAGCTGCTGTCGTTTGTGGATTTTCTGCCCCATTATTTCATCGGTTCCAACGCCGACCTGCCCATCGTGGGCGGTTCTATCCTGACCCACGAGCATTTCCAGGGCGGCCGCTACGTATTCCCCATGGAACGGGCAGACAATGCCTGCACCTTCACCGTCCCCGGCTTTGAGGACATCACCGCCGGCATCGTGAAGTGGCCCATGTCCGTGATCCGCCTGACCGGCCCGGATGCCGGCCGCATCGTGGAGCTGTCTGACCGTCTGCTGAATGCATGGCGGAACTACTCCGACCCGGCGCTGGGTCTGTTCGCCGAAACCGACGGCACCCCGCACCACACCATTACCCCCATCGCCCGCCGCCGCGGTGATCTGTTTGAGCTGGATCTCGTCCTGCGGAGCAACATCACCACCGAGGCGCATCCGCTGGGCGTGTACCATCCCCACGCAGAGCACCACCACATCAAAAAGGAAAACATCGGCCTCATCGAGGTCATGGGTCTGGCCGTCCTGCCCGCCCGTCTGAAAAAGGAAATGGCCGACCTGCAGAGCGCACTGCTGAACGGCACCGACCTGACTGCCGACGAGACGCTTGCCAAGCACAAGCCGTGGGCCGATGACGTGCTGTCCCGCCATCCGGAATTCTGCGCCGCCACCGCCGAAGCCATCCTCCGGGAGGAAATCGGCAAGGTATACTGCAATATTCTGGAGCAATGCGGTGTCTATGCATGGGACGAAGCCGGATGCGCCGGTTTCGCCCGGTTCCTGACCGCCGCAGTACAGGCCCGGTTCTGACCGCATCGTCCGCCCTTTGCACGAAAGGAGCATCTGTATGAAAATTTCGCTTGCCTCTCACGCCGCCGAGCTGGCCACCGGCAAGTCGGGCTTTGGTCCCGCCGCCGCAGCCATGAAGTCTGCCGGATTCGATGCCATCGACTTCTCCCTGTGCGATTACGACCGCCCCATGGAATGGCTCGCCACCGAGGATGCTTTCCGCACCATCGTGGCCGACATGGAAGCGGTCAAGGCAGCCGGCATTGAAATCGGTCAGTGCCACCTGCCTTATCTGCCGTCCGATGTCCGCCGGAGCCGTACGGAGTACGTCGCAGAGCTGCTCCCGCTCTACGAAAACTGCCTGCGTATGTGCGGTGCGGCGGGCTGCCCCATCGCCGTCATCCATCTGTATTTCGAAGACGATGCCGATGCGACGTTTGAGGCCAATGTTGCAATGCTCCGGGCGCTGCTCCCCCTGCTCCGCGAAAACAACGTCACGCTGGCCATCGAAAACATTTATGCCGGCGGAAGCAAGTATCTCGATTCGCACATCACCACCGCCGACGACATCCTGCGCTATGTGGAGACCATCAACGATCCCCATGTGGCCGTCTGTCTGGATGTCGGCCATGCCATCATCTCCAAAAATGATCCCATCTACATGGTGTATCGTTTTGGCCACCATCTGGTCGCTACGCATATTCACAGCACCGGCCGCCACGACAACCACACCATCCCCGGCTCCAACCCCTATTGGCTGGACCCGGTGAACTACAAGGCCCTGTCCAAGGCGCTGCACGATGTGCAGTACACCGGCACCTACAATCTGGAGGTCGGCTATTGCTTCGCCCCGTCCGATGCCGGAATGCCGTTCCTGCAGCTGGCCGCCGCAGTGGCCCGCCACTTCGCCGGTCTGACCGGGCTGTAAGTTTCTCCCCGCAACGCATCTCCGTCCGACAACATCCACCAAACACGAAAGGAATGAGCGAGTATGAAAATCTCCATTGGTACCAATGCAGGCAAACGCGCTACCGGAAGCGGCATGGATGTCGGTGCCGCCGCCGTCGTCCTGAAGGAAGTCGGCTTTGACGGCGTGGATTTCTCCATGTGCGAATATCCCCAGACGCAGGAGTGGCTGGCCAGCGAGGCCGCTTACGACCGGATCGTTTCCGATATGCAGTCCGTACTGGATGCCGGTCTGGAACTGTCGCAGTGCCATCTGCCCTACGAATACGGTGTGCCCATCACCTGCGCCGCAGACTACATGAATTACTTCATGCCCATCTACAAAAACTGTCTCCGCGCCTGCGGTGCCGTGGGCTGTCCCATCGCCGTCATCCACTTGTACAATGAGCCGGATGCCGATGCCACCTTCGAGGCCAATGTCGCACTGCTCCGGGAGCTGCTGCCTGTACTCCACGAAAACAACGTGGTACTGGCCATCGAAAACTGCTATGCCTACAGCGCCACCGCTCCGGTGCAGTATTTCGGCTGCAATGTGACCACCGCCGACGAGATCATGCGCTATGTCGAGACGTTCAACGATCCTCATATCGCCGTCTGTCTGGACGTGGGGCATGCCGCCGTGACCCGCAACAATCCCATCAAGATGGTACATCGCTTCGGCAAGCATCTGGTCTGCCTGCACATCCACAGCACCGCCAAGCAGGACAACCACAACATTCCCGGCACCAACCCCGCATGGCTGGAGCGCGTGAAGTGGGAGGATTTCTCCGCCGCACTGTCCGAGGTCGGCTTCACCGGCACTTACAACCTGGAGGTTGGCTTCTACAATCTGCCCCCGCTGGTCGGTGAGGCCTATCTGCGCTTTGCCGCCGCCGTGGCCCGCGCTTACGCCGACATCACCGATCTGTAATCCCGCAAAATACAAACAAAAAAGGATGAATTTCTCATGAATAACCCCATCGTCACATTTGAAATGGATACCGGTGCGGTATTCCGCGTGGAGCTTCTGCCCAAGGTCGCACCCAACACCGTATGCAACTTCATTTCGCTGGTCCAGCAGGGCTTTTACAACGGCCTGATTTTCCATCGGGTCATCAAGGGCTTTATGATCCAGGGCGGTGACCCCCGTGGCACCGGCATGGGTGGCCCCGGCTACTGCATCCCCGGCGAATTTACCTGCAACGGCTTCATCAACGACCTGCGCCACGACCGCGGCGTCATCTCTATGGCGCGCGCCATGAACCCCGACAGCGCCGGTTCGCAGTTTTTCATCATGACTGACCCCGCACCTCATCTGGACGGCCAGTATGCCGCATTCGGTCGTGTAGTGGAGGGCATGGAGGTCGTGGACGAGATCGCTTCTGTCCGCACCGATTTCCACGACCGTCCCCGCTTCGACTGCCGGATGAAGACCGTGACCGTCGAAACCTTCGGCGAAACCTACGAACAGCCGGAGACTTGCTGATTTATTTGTAACAAAGGAGCATTTGCAAAATGGCTGACTTGAAATACAATCTGACGCTGCCGGAAGGCCGTCAGGGGCTGTGGACTGCCCTCCATACCGAGGAGGAAAAGACACAGCACGCCGCACACATCGGCAAGATTCAGAATCTGCCGGTTGCACTGATTTATGCATTCAATATTCTGCTGGTGACTGGCTTTGTCATCAATCATTTCGCCGACAACACCGCATGGCTGTACAACGCCCCCGTGTTCGGCAATTATATCCAGCTGGTGGAACGCATCGCCGACGGCCATGTCCTGTGGACACTCGCCGCACTGATCGTCACCGCGCTGATCATCCCGTGGGTGCTGGCCGCCCTGCTGCAGCTGGTGTTGAGCCGTGTGGTAAAGCCGTCCCCCGTCACCGTGCCTGCCCTGCCTGAGCGTGAAGAGGAACAGCTGTACGCCATCATGCGGAAAATCAACGCACTGACCCGTGACTCCGAAACCTACAAAACGCCGCTGATGGTGCTGTGGGGCCTCCCCGCCGCCGGCGGTCTGGCCGGTGCCGTGATCGACTTTGTCACCGCATTGCTGGCCGGCGAAGTGTGGTATATGGCCCTGCTGTGGGCGGTACTGTTCTTCGTGGTGTACTGTGTGGCCGCATTTGCACTGGGCCTTCTGTACAGCGCGCTGGGCTTCTCCCAGCCCCTGCCGGATGACGAGCTGACCAACCACTACAAGCTCGCCGAGCAACGCCGCAATGCACTGAAGCCCGCACACCGCTACCGCAACAAGCAGGGATGATGTTCCCGTAACAAAAGGCAGCCCCGTTCGGATGAACGGGGCTGCCTTTGTTTTTGGAATGGAGTTATTTATCCACCCGATGTTTGCCCTTGAAGGCGCTGCTGACCTTGAATTCGGTGCCGTTTTTGATGCGGACGAAATTCGCACGGTGCTTATACAGGATGATCGCCGTCGGCACCAGCAGGATCACCGTCGGCCACACGCTGCCGGCCATCAGACCTGCCACTACCGGCACCACCAGCACCGTCATGACCGTACCGATCACAATGTAGTCCGTGACGACCATAATGACGATCACCGCCACAGATACCGCCAGACCCAGCCAGAAATTCAGACCCAGTGCGGCACCGATGTAGGAGGCAAAGCCCTTGCCGCCCTTGAAGCGCAGGTAGAACGGAAAGATATGTCCCAAAATGCAGACCGCACCGGCCAGCGCATCCGCAAATGCCAGTTCCGGGAAGATCCACCGGGCCAGCAGTACCGCCAGCCACGCCTTGCCGATGTCGTGCGCACCAACCAGCACACCCGCCTTGACGCCCATCAGCATCAGCGCATTGGATGCGCCGAGATTGCCGCTGCCCTTGTCATCCATGCGCACCTTTTTGATTTTGGACAGATACAGCGCCATGTTGGAGCATCCCAGCAAATACCCGCCCAGCACCACCAATGCATACCATACGAAATTCATGAAACCCACTCCTTCAAAAATATATGCCAACCCGGAAATGCCCGGATTATTGCCGTTTTGTCGCCCTTGTGTCACCATATTGTCACATACGGATGATATCCTATAAAGCTGGGGAGCCGCGCCGTCCGCCGGAAAAGCGGCCTGTATGCCCGCTTTTCGTCGTTATGACGAAAAAACACCCGTGAAAAAATCGTGAATTTTACCAAATTCCTATTTTCATTTTTGTTGGAAAATGATATACTAAATATCAATCGAAAAAAATCCGCGGCTGCCCGATGCTTTGCCGCCCTGATATACCGCAACACTCCTATTATAACACATATCATCTATCGGAGGAAATATATCCATGAAAAAAATCGCAAAATTTTTCGTCGTTCTGCTGATGACCATCCTGCTGCTGACCGAGCCCTTCACCGGTGTGGCTGTACAGGCCGCCGAGTTTGACCCCGGTCTGGAGCTGCATTCGGAGGCCGTTGCCCTGATCAATCTGGACACGGGTGTGACCGTATACACCAAAAACGGCAATGCCCGCATGGAACCCGCTTCGGTAACAAAGATCGTCGTAGCCATGATGCTGCTTGAGCACGTACAGGACGATATCAGCCGTCTGCACAACATCAACATCACCGTACGGCCGTACATCATTGACGAACTGTACGGCACCAATTCGTCACTGTCCGGTCTGGTCAAAAACGAGACGCTCACCGCCGAACAGATGATCCATTGCCTGATGATCCCCTCCGGCAACGATGCCGCCATGGCCATTGCCGACTATCTGGGCAACGGCGACATCAGCGCTTTTGTGGATCAGATGAATGCCCGTGTCGCGGAACTGGGCTGCACCAACACCCATTTCAGCAATCCCCACGGTCTGCACGACGAGGACCACTATACCTCCGCCAACGACATGGCGAAAATCATTCAGCACATCCTGTCCTCCTCCTATGCGGACAAATTTATGAGCATCTGCACCACCAAGGCCTACGTGCTGGGTCCCTCCAACGTCCGCAAGAAGAATATGACCGTTTATTCCACCAATAATATGCACCTGAGCTCCAGCAAATACTATTACCGCTACACGCAGGGCATCAAGACCGGCTCTACCCCGGAAGCCGGCTATTGTCTGGCCACCACCGCATTCAACCCCAACGTCAACTACCGTTACCTGTGCGTCACCTTCGGCGCACCCATGACTGATGACGCGGGCAAGCGGCTGGACAACGGCGCCATGATCGACCACAAGGCGCTGTATCAGTGGGCATTCAGCAAACTGGTCTACAAAAATCTGCTGGCCGGAAAAACCGCCGTCAAGCAGATCGGGCTGAACTTTTGCTGGGACACCGACTCGATGCTGCTGGTGCCGGAATCGGATTTCAGTGCGCTGGTCCCGTCCCACATTACCCCCGACAGCATCGTGCTGATCCCCAACGATGACGTACCGGAATCGGTGGATGCGCCCGTACAGGCCGGACAGGTGCTCGGCACCGCCAACGTGACCTACGCAGGTATGGTGCTGGGTACGGTCAATCTGGTCGCCGACACCGGCGCCGAAGCCAGCCAGCTGCTGCTGCTGAAAGCACAGGCCATCCAGATGCTGCAGTCCGTCTGGCTGAAAGTCGGGCTGATCGCAGTGGCCGTGCTGCTGGCTGCCTACATCATCATTTCCATTGTGCACAATGCGCGCCGGAAAAAGCGCCGCCGCAATGCCAACCGCGGTCGCTGACGGTATAACCGCCGGAAAACGGCACATACTATCTCCACCGGCCCTTCGCCGGAACTTACAAAGGAGATGGCACTTTATGAACTGCAATGCCAACCACAGCATCCGCTGTACCGTCCGCAACTGCAAAAACCACTGCACCGATCAGGACTACTGCGCACTCAACTGCGTGTCCATCGGCACCCACGAGGCCAATCCGTCCATGGATCAGTGCACCGACTGTCTGTCCTACGTGAAGAAGTAACCCCTGCGTTTTCTTTCCAAGCATCGCCGGCGTTTGCAATTTTTCCCGCGCCTTGCGGAAAATGGCACCCCGGCGGTGCTTTTTTTTTCGAATAAAACGCATAATTTTGGCGTAAGGGTTTGACATTTGGCAAAAAAAATTGTATGATATATAATATGAAATGCTATTTCTCTGCCTGTAACCCTTACGGTTGACTTTGTCAGGTGGAGTTGAAGGAGAGTGTACATCATGATCATTGGATCCCAACTTCGTGACGCACTGATTTCTGGTGCAAACTGCATTGCCAACCATCGGGCAGAGGTTGATGAGCTCAACATCTTCCCGGTTCCGGATGGTGATACCGGTACCAATATGTCCATGACCATCGGCGCTGCTATGCAGGAGCTGGTGAAGCTGGACGATGGCGAGACCGCCGGCAAGATTGCCAAGGCGAACGCTTCTGCTCTGCTGCGCGGTGCGCGCGGCAACAGCGGTGTTATCCTGTCCCTGCTGTTCCGTGGCTTTTCCAAGGGCCTGGAGGGCAAGGACGAGGCCGATGCCGAAGCACTGGTCTCCGCACTGGAAATGGGTGTTGATGCCGCTTACAAGGCCGTCATGAAGCCCACCGAAGGTACGATTCTGACGGTCGCCCGTCTGGCGTCCGTTGCAGGCCGTCAGGCACTGGAGCTGACTGCCGATCCCGTTGAAATCTGGGATGCCATCTGCA
>JAFTRF010000137.1 GCA_017462405.1 Clostridia bacterium
AGTCATCCACCGTGCCGAACATCCGGACAAAGTCGTTGCCGGATCCGCCGGGCAGCAGCCCCACCGTGATATTCGGATACCCGATGGCTCCGTTGGCAACTTCACACAGCGTACCATCGCCACCAACCGCAATGACCCGCACCTCTTCTCCGGTCTCACCGGCCTTGCGGGTGATTTCCGTGGCATGGCCCGGATATTCCGTAAAAGTGACCATGTACGGAATGTGCTGTGCGTCAAAATAGTCGCGGACACTTTCGAACTGCCGTCTGGCATTGTTTTTCTTGCCTGCGCTGGGGTTCAGAACGAATACATACTTCATGGTGGCACGCTCCCTTATTGTATTTTATTTATTTCCGGATGGTATAAAGATACAGCTGGCACTTGATCATGCCGTTGTAGAGCTTGCGGCGTTTCTGGGCCGGGCGGCCGAAATGCACTTCAAACTGCTCGTCCGGGCAAATCACTGCATAGTTCCAGTACGGGCGATTGGGGAATCGCTGACCCATTTTGCGGTAGAGTTCCTCGGCCTGCTGACGGTCCAGCAGACGCTCGCCGTAGGGCGGGTTGCAGAGGATGATGCCGTTTTCCGTTTTCGGCTCAAAGTGGGCCACATCTCCGCGGGAGATGTGGATACGGTTGCCGACACCGGCCTTGACGGCATTTTCTCTCGCCAACCGGACGGCATTTTCGTCGATGTCCGAGCCATATGCCGCAAAAGTGCAGTCGGTACGGATCTGATCCTGCGCACGGCGGCGCTCTGCCGACCAGCAATCGGCCGGGATCTGGCTCCAGCGTTCTGCCGCAAACCGGCGGCGCAGACCGGGTGCTATTTTCAGAGCCAGCATAGCCGCTTCGATCAGCAGCGTACCGGAACCACAGCAGGGATCGTAGACGGTGTCACGGCCCTGTACGTGCGCCAGATATGCCATTGCCGCCGCCATCGTCTCCTTGATGGGCGCTTCCGTAGCATTGGCGCGGTAGCCGCGCTTGTGCAGACCGGGACCGGACGTGTCCAGCATCACGGTGATCTCATCCTTCATCAGCAAAAACTGGATCTGATGCAGCGCACCGCTTTCCTCAAACCACGGCAGATGATACGCCGTGTGCAGGCGCTCTACGATGGCTTTTTTGATGATGGACTGACAGGTGGGCACGCTCGACAGCTTGGAATTCAGGCTGCTGCCCTTGACGGGGAATGCATCGGTTTTGCCGATCCACTTCTCCCACGGCATGGCCTTCACTGCCTGAAACAGCTGCTCAAAAGTCACCGCCCGGAAGGTGCCCATGCAGATGCAGATGCGCTCTGCATAACGGGAATTGATGTTCGCCCGGGCGAGCATCCGCTCATCTCCGTCAAAGAACACGCGGCCGTTTTCCGCCCGGATGTTCTGTGCTTCCATTTCCCGAAGTTCACCGGCTACCAGACTTTCCAGTCCGAACAAGCACGGTGCAATCATAGTAAAATTCATGTGTTCTCCTTTCACCTGTCCCGTTGTCACAGTACCGCAGATTTGTGCCGGGTCACATGGCAACCGATGTTGATGGCGACCGGCAATCCGGCAATGTGTGTGGGATACGTCTCAATGTTGACGGCCAATGCCGTGGTACAGCCACCAAATCCCTGCGGGCCGATGCCAGTTGCATTGATTGCTTTCAGGCATTCCTGCTCCATCTCCGCATAGTAGGGGTCTGTGTTGCGGCGGCGGACATCCCGGCACAGTGCTTTTTTGGCCAGCAACGCCGCCAGCTCAAAGTCGCCGCCGATGCCGACACCGATGACCATGGGCGGACAGGGATTACTGCCCGCCGTGCGGACTGCATCCGCAATGTGCGCGACAATGTCCGACCGCGTATTGGACGGCAGAAACATCCGCACCGAGCTCATGTTTTCGCTGCCAA
>JAFTRF010000138.1 GCA_017462405.1 Clostridia bacterium
GCTACCACGGTGTGACCTACACCGAGCGGTTCGGTCTGGGCGGTGCTTTCATCACCAAGGCCACCGCACAGCTGATGCGTGACTTCGGCTGCACCCAGTCTCCCCAGAGCGCATTCATCCTGAATCTGGGTCTGGAAAGCCTGCACGTCCGCATGAAGAAGCACTGCGAAAACGCGATGGCTGTCGCCCGTTTCCTCGAATCCGACGACCGCATCGGCTGGGTCAACTACGCCGGTCTGGAGTCCAGCCCCTATCATGCATTGGCTGAAAAATATCTGCCGGACGGCACCTGCGGCGTGGTAAGCTTCGGCGTCAAGGGCGGCCGCAAGGCAGCGGAGGCCTTCATGAAGAAGCTGAAGATGATCGCCATCGAGACGCACGTGGCCGATGCCCGTTCCTGCTGCCTGCATCCGGCCAGCGCGACCCACCGCCAGATGACAGAGGAGCAGCTTATCGCCGCCGGTGTGCCCGGTGATCTGGTGCGCCTGTCCTGCGGTCTGGAAAGCGCCGACGATCTGATCGCTGACCTGCGTCAGGCACTGGAGGGTGTCTGAGTATTATTTTGAACCAATATGATTCCACGCAAAAATAAGAGCGTGGTTCCGATTGCACGAATGATGCGAAAGGCCATGACGCCGCATGAGCGAAAATTATGGTTTCTGTTTCTTCAAAAACATCCAGTCCGTTTTTATCGGCAACGTGTGATCGATTCATTTATTGCAGATTTTTACTGTGCATCGGCAAAAATCGTTATTGAAATTGACGGTGCACAACACAATACACCGCAAGGACTGCAATACGACCGTGAACGCACCGCAATCATCGAAAGCTACGGTGTTCAGATTCTGCGCTTTTCCAATTCAGACATCGACTTTCATTTTAATGATGTCTGCAAAACAATTGATGCCGCCGTTGCCCAACGACAACAGAAATTTACAGAAAATCCGTGAGTTTCCTACGAGCAATGCGGTCAACTTCAGAACTCATGTGACCGCAAGCATCGCCCCCCTTCTCGCTCGGCTGACTCGTTCCCCCCTTCGGGGGGATGTCCGACCGCAGGGAGGACAGAGGGGGCTGTTTTCGTAGCTGAATGTCCAAACATAGTCAGTCTGAGCGCCTTTACGCAAATACTTACTTCCACCGAGGTGATCCCGATGCCGATCCGCATCCCCGACCAACTTCCGGCGTTTGAAACGCTGACCAATGAAAATATTTTCGTTATGACCCAGAACCGGGCCGTATCGCAGGACATCCGTCCGCTGGAGATCCTCCTGCTGAATCTGATGCCCACCAAAATCGACACCGAGACCCAGCTGTCCCGTCTGCTGGGCAATACTCCCCTGCAGATCGAGCTGAACCTCATCACGACCAAAAGCCACACCTCCCGCCATACCCCGAAAGCGCACATGAAGGCGTTTTATCAGGTATTCGACGATGTGCGTGACCGCAATTTCGACGGCATGATCATCACCGGCGCACCGGTGGAGCATCTGCGCTTTGAGGAAGTCGACTACTGGCGCGAGCTGTGCGAGATCATGGAGTGGAGCAAGACCCACGTCCACAGTACCCTGCACATCTGCTGGGCGGCGCAGGCCGGTCTGTACTACCACTACGGCATCCCCAAGTACCAGCTGCACCGCAAGCTGTTCGGTGTATTCCCCCACGTCGTCGACCGCAAGAACTGTATGCTGTTCCGCGGCTTTGACGATGTGTTCATGGTACCTCATTCCCGCAATACCACCGTGCTCCGGGAGGACATCGAGCAAGTACCGGCGCTGAAGATCCTGTCTTCCTCACCGCAGGCCGGTGTGTACGCTGTGTCCACCAACAACGGCACGCAGATTTTCGTGACGGGACACTCCGAATACGATGCCGATACCCTCGCCAAGGAATACCGCCGCGACATGGAAAAAGGCAAGCCCACGCCGCTGCCGGAGAATTATTTCCCAAACAACGACGCCGCACTGACACCGCCGGTGACGTGGCGCTCCAGCGGCAATCTGATGTTTTCCAACTGGCTGAACTATTTCGTATACCAGACCACGCCGTACGACTTGTCGCGGGTGGGCGATCCTTCCGCCGTGACACGGTAAAAAGGAGCTGTACACCATGATTGCAAACTATCACACCCATACTGCCCGCTGCAACCATGCGGTCGGCACCGAACGGGACTACATCGAGCAGGGCATCGCCAACGGGCTGCAGGTACTGGGCTTTTCCGACCATGCGCCCTACCTGTTCAATGACCCGGACGGCTACTATTCCAATATGCGGATGCGCCCCGAAGAATTCCGGGACTACTGTGATACGCTGACGGCACTCCGGGAAGAATACCGCGGCCGGATCGATATCCGGATCGGGCTGGAAATGGAATATTACCCGGCGCATTTTCACCGGACGCTGCAATGGATGCAGGATTTTCCGCTGGATTATCTGATTCTGGGGCAGCATTTTCTGGGCAATGAAAAGGGCTGCCGCTACTGCGGCGGCCGCACCGACGACGAAGCTGTGCTGAAACAATACGTGGATCAGGTCATTGAGGGCCTGCACACCGGGTGCTTTACCTACCTGGCGCACCCCGATCTGCCCGCCTTTACCGGCAGCGACCGTGTCTACGCCCGCCACATGACCCGTCTGTGTGAGACGATGCACGCCCTGGACATTCCGGCCGAGTTGAATCTGCTGGGGTTGATGCAGGGCCGCGCCTACCCCAGCCGCCGCTTCTGGCGCATTGCTGCCGAAACCGGCTGCCGCTGTGTGCTAGGCTGCGATGCACACACCCCCACCGCCACGGCAGAGCCGACCATCATCGCCGAGGCGATGGATGCGCTGGCACAGTTCGGACTCACGCCGGTGGAGACGCTCCCGCTGAAAGACCCGTTTGCTGCATTGTATACCAAAAAAGATTGATTTTTGACCGTCCCCGTCCGGGGGCGGTCTGAGGCTGTCGAAAAAGTCCATTACAAGACATGACGGTAAAATAATATACAAATGCGATGGCAGGTCTTTAACCCTCTCCGTCAGCCCTGCGGGCTGCCACCTCTCCCGAAGGGAGAGGCAAGGAGGCTTTTCAAAGTTTTAAGCCCGTTTCGTGGCTCTCCCTTCGGGAGAGCTGCTGAGCGTAGCGAAGCTGAGAGGGTAAGAAAGCGGCAACAGAAAGTCTTCATTTGTGCATCTTGACCATCGGCATATCGCATAAGA
>JAFTRF010000139.1 GCA_017462405.1 Clostridia bacterium
CATCGTTCTGCACGATTGTTCGCATATCTCCATGATCCAGCATATCGTTGCCCAGCACAACCGCTGTATTATCACGACCACCCGGACGCATTTGTTCGGACATCGCCCCGGCCCATGCAATCTGACGGTCGGATCGGTGAATTATGAACCGGGATACGGACACCGGCCGGTCATCAGCCGTCTGGTGTATGGCGTATACGATCCGGATCGTCGGCTGCGCGGTGCGATGAAATGGCACCAGCCCGGCGGTGAGCCGGAGTTCCCCACGCTGTGCAGCGAGCATTTCGTGGTGGAAAAATACTGAATGGAGTTCGTCCGCAAACCACAAAAAACTTCATTCAATCCGGTTTATCGTACATATATACCGCTATAATAAGAGCATAAAGCCAGATGGGTCCGGCACGACGGCGGTCCGTTTGCAGGCGGTGTATTTTCCGGAAAATCCCTTGAATTCCAGTCCTTTTTATGATACAATACCTCCCGCAACGTATCCGCAACACAAGTGAACGACACCCCATTTGTTAGACAGGCAGGACACCCGCTGCGCGCTGATAAATGGGGTGTTTTTGCGTGTTTCGTCTGTATTTTTCCATGCAAAGGATGTGATTCGGATGTTCCGTTCCGGAAAATCCATTCTGCTGCGTCTGATTGCGGTGGTGCTGTGCCTGTCCATGCTGACCGGATGCACCGTCATCGACCGGATCAGCCAGTACATCGCCGACCAGGTGATCGGGTTGTACGATCCGCTGGCGGCTTACGACCTGTCGCTGAACGACCCGGCGCCCACACAGGACCCCGACCGTCCGAACGGCGTCATTCTGTATGAAACCGTGTTGATGGAGGATATTCTGCGTGAATCCGTTCTGCACGAGGAAACGCTGGAGGCGCAGATCCTGCAGGAAATCGTCTTGTCCGAAAGTCCGTTGTTCGAGGACGTCGTCGTGGAATCGGTGCTGGTTACGGTGGCCGGAGACATGGACGACATCGACGATTTTCTGTGTGAAGCATATTATGCAGAACTGCTGGATATGGACCTCATCCGTCAGCGGTTGTCGGACGGCATTGCGCTGGTGCTGGCGGAGGTCGTCATCGACACCGGTTCGGCCGTGCTGAATATCGTTACCTGCAACTGGGGCGGGCTGATCGTGGACGCCGGACAGATCGCGCTGACTGCCGGTGGTACCACACTGATGGCTTTCATCGAAGGGCAGATCGCCCGCGCCAAAAGCCTCGCCGCCGGCAGTACCTATGAGGTTGCCATGTACGATGCCATCCGTGCGGCCACCGATGCCTATTATTATACGGCGGTGGCGCTGGATGTGGCCAACACCATTCTGTCCACCGCCCAGCTGCTGGAAGGGCTGTACGACACCGGCCGGATCATCCTCGGCAAGCTGCAGCAGGCGGAAAGCATCCGCGATGCTGCCGGAAATGTCATCGGTGCGCTGAAAAACGGCGACCAGATCGAGCTGCGGACCGGCGGCCGGAAACGCACCTGCCGGCTGGCAGCAGACGGTACCCTGTATGACCTGCGGGGCAATTACGTCGGCGTACTGGATGATGATCTGCAGTTTTCCGTCCGGAGCCTGCCGGAAGCCATTCATGCCAACAACCGCCTGCGCTTCACCATCGAGGACGGACGGCTTTACCGGATCACGCAGACCACCGACGGTGCTGCCATCCGCACCTGCAAGGGCACCGTCGATGGCGGCGGCATTGTGCGGAACCTCCACGGGCAGATCGTGGAAAAAATCGACCTGAATACCGGGCAGACGTTGGAAAGCTACCGGGCGCTGACGGAAAGCCTGCAAAAAGCCGGGGCCAGAAATGTCACTGTCAACACATTCGGCGAGCTGGTCTATGCGGATTCCGGAAAAGCGCTGCGCAAAAAGCGGATCCATGGCGTGACCACTTACGTGGACGATGCCGGGAACCCGCTGTTGACGGAATATATGGGTACCGGTGATACCGTGTACCTCAAATCGGCCGGAACCGGACGGACGGTCGGTGCGCTGGCGGACGGTGTGTTTGACGGGGCATGGGAAAATACGCTGAACCTGCAGCGGAGCCGCGCCACACAGGCCGCCCGCGATGCCATCGCCCGGTTTGTACAGGACAAGCCGAACCGGACCGTCCGGAAGTATTTTCC
>JAFTRF010000140.1 GCA_017462405.1 Clostridia bacterium
AGAAGCCTCGCCCCTTCATTATCCACCGCGTGGTACTGGGCTCCATCTAGCGCTTCATCGGCGTCATCACCGCGCATTTCGCCGGTGCATTCCCCCTGTGGATGGCTCCGGTGCAGGTGAAGGTGCTGCCCGTTACCGATCGTGCCCATGAATACGCACAGTCCGTGGTAGCCGCACTGGATGCGGCCGGTTTCCGCGTGGAAGGCGACTACCGCAGCGAAAAGCTGGGCTACAAGATCCGTGAGACCCAGATGCAGAAGATCCCCTATATGCTGGTGGTCGGCGACCGTGACATGGAGAACAACACCGTATCCATCCGTACCCGCTCCGGCGAGGATCTGGGTGCCATGAACGTGTCCGACTTCATTGCCAAGATCCGCACCGAAGTGGACACCAAGGCCAGATAATTTTTCATACGCATCACATGATACCGGGACTTTCCATAAAGCCCCGGTATTTTTTGAAAGGTCGTGACGATGAATGGAACGAAAATCGTTTCACACTGCGCAGATCGCTCAGATTGCACAGTTGCGCGCCGGAGATCAGATTCTGCTGTCCGGTACGGTGTATACTGCCCGTGATGCCGCCCATAAGCGGCTGTTTGAACTGCTGGACAACGCGCAGCCGCTGCCCTTTGAACTGAACGGTGCCGCCATTTATTACGCCGGACCGACACCCGCACCCGCCGGGCGCCCCATCGGCTCCTGCGGCCCCACGACATCCAGCCGCATGGACCCCTTTGCGCCTCGTCTGCTGGATCTCGGCTTGAAAATCATGATCGGCAAGGGGCAGCGAAGCCCGGAGGTCGTTGAAGCCATCCGCCGTAACGGTGCGGTATACCTGTGCGCCATCGGCGGTGCCGGTGCACTGGCAGCGCAGGCCGTTCAATCCTGTGAGGTCATTGCATTTGACGATCTGGGGTGTGAATCCGTCAAGAAACTGGCGGTCAAAGACTTCCCGCTGATCGTCGCCATTGACGCGCAGGGCAATTCCCTGTTTGAACGGTAACGGTACAGGAGGTAATGTTATGGCACAAAAAGCAAAATCCGGCCCGATGGTGCAGATTTTTGGCAAAAACAAATGCTTCGACACCAAAAAGGCCGAGCGTTGGTTCAAGGAACGCCGGGTCAATTTTCAGCGCATCGACTTGGGGCAAAAAGCCATGAGCAAGGGTGAACTGACCGCCGTGATCCGGGCGGTAGGTTCCGTGGAGGCAATTCTGGACGACAAGCATCCGGAAGCGGCACTGGTGAAATACCTGGCCGGAGAAGAAGCCAAGCTGGAAAAGCTGATGGAACGCCCCGACCTGCTGAAAACGCCGCTCGTACGCTTCGGCAAATTGGCCACCGTAGGGGCTTGTCCCGATGTATGGAAAAACTGGCCGGTGAACGGATAAATCACATTCCGCACGGAAGGAGCCGCACAACCATGAATACCCGTCTGAAAGACTACATCGACCAACATCGGGTCTGTTCCGATCTGATTTTCCGGGATTGGGAAACTTTTCTCGAAATCCTGTTTGAATGCGGCGGATGCGTGGATGAAATCCTGTGGTTTGAATATGTTCTGATTGCAGAACAAAAAAATTCCTTGGGCGGAGGTGGATATCGCGACCCCCGGAATCCGGATTATATGTGGGCGGAAACCATGATGGATGACCGGGATCTGCGTGCAAAATCCTTGTCTGAAACCAAGGATCTCATTCAACGTACCATTGAAACGTACCGGCCGCATACGCTTGTCCCCTGTTTCTTTGAAATTTGTGTATAATTTCAGACACCCCGACAGCTGCCGCTGCCGGGGTGTCTGCTTTGGATATACACCGCTCCCGCATTACCGTATCACCAGCATCAGGCAGAAGCCCAGCAACAGGGTAAACGATGCCCCCTGTCCGCCGTCGGTGTGAATTTCCGGAATCATTTCATCGCTGATGACGTACAGCATTGTTCCGCCGGCAAAAGCCAGTGCAAAGGGCAGGATCGCCGAAGCCGCCTGTACTGTAAAGTATCCAAGCAGCGTCCCTACGATCTCCACCGCCCCGGTTGCCAATGCCAGCCACAGCGTCCGCCCCGGCGGAATGCCCGCCTCCAGCATCGGTGCAATGATGACCATGCCTTCCGGCAGATTCTGCAGCGCGATCCCGCCGGCGATCATCAGCGCATCTGCCGTACTCCCCGTACCAAAACCTACCCCCGCTGCAATCCCCTCCGGCAAATTATGGATGGCGATCGCCGCCGTAAACAGCAATACCCGGTCCATATGAAGATTCTGCTCCGACGGCGATGTTCCCAGCATCCGGCTGAGGTGCGGAATCAGCCGGTGCATCCATTTCAGCCCCACCGCTCCGGTGAGAATCCCCGCCACCGCAACCAGCGTGCTATGCGCCCCGCCATGGTCCAGCGCCGGCAAGATCAGCCCCAGCACCGCCGCCGCCAGCATTACGCCCGACGCAAAAGACAGCACCATATTCCCGATTTTCTGTACGGTGTGCCGGAACACAAACCCCAGCACTGCGCCCACCATGGTTGCGCCGCCCACACCGATTGCCGTTAACCATACCATCATCATACGCAAACCTCCGGAATCGTCCTGCTATCAGCTTATGCAATGGTGTGAATCCGGTGCTTGTCCGGGTAAATTTACCGGAATGCATTGACGATTGCGCATTTTTGTGTTAAAATAATATCAGCAAATATCCCTTTTCACTCACCCACTCTTTTTATTATGATATGGAGGTTGATTCCAATGGCCAACAGATTTGTCCTCAACGAAACCAGCTACCACGGCAAGGGTGCCATCAACGAAATTGCAACCGAGATCAACGCACGCGGCTTCAAGAAAGCATTCGTGTGCTCTGACCCCGACCTGATCCGCTTCAATGTCACCAAGAAAGTGACCGATGTGCTGGATGCCAATGCCATCGCATACGAAATCTACAGCCAGATCAAGCCCAACCCCACCATTGAAAACGTACAGACCGGCGTGGCCGCATTCAAGGCCAGCGGCGCCGACTGCATCGTGGCCATCGGCGGCGGTTCCTCGATCGACACGGCCAAGGCCATCGGCATCATCATCACCAACCCCGAATTCGCCGACGTGCGTTCTCTGGAAGGTGTAGCTCCCACCAAGAACAAGTGCGTACCGATCATTGCTGTGCCCACCACCGCCGGTACCGCTGCTGAAGTGACCATCAACTACGTCATCACCGACGCTGAGAAGAACCGCAAGATGGTGTGCGTGGACGTCCACGACATTCCCGTTGTGGCTGTGGTTGACCCCGACATGATGGCTTCCATGCCCAAGGGCCTGACCGCTGCAACCGGTATGGACGCTCTGACCCACGCTATCGAAGGTTATATCACCGGCGGTGCTTGGGAACTGAGCGATATGTTCCACATCAAGGCCATCGAGCTGATCGCAAAGCACCTGCGCGGCGCTGTTGCCAACACCAACGAAGGCCGTGAAGGCATGGCTCTGGGCCAGTATGTGGCCGGCATGGGCTTCTCCAACGTCGGTCTGGGCATCGTACACTCCATGGCTCACCCGCTGGGCGCGCTGTACGACACCCCCCACGGCGTAGCCAATGCCATCATCCTGCCCACCGTGATGGAGTACAACGCACCGGCTACCGGTGAAAAGTACCGCGACATCGCCAAGGCTATGGGCGTGGAAGGCGTAGACGCAATGGATCTGGCCACCGCACGCAAGGCTGCCATCGACGCTGTGAAGCAGCTGTCTGCCGATGTCGGTATTCCCGCTGACCTGAAGGCCATCGTGAAGCCCGAAGACGTGGACTTCCTGTCTCAGTCTGCATTTGACGATGCTTGCCGTCCCGGCAACCCCAGAGCGACCTCCGTTGAGGAAATCAAGGCGCTCTACCTGTCCCTGATGTAATTCCTGCATCTTTCGTCCCTCCGCAGAGCGGCTGCCCTGCGGAGGGGCTTTTTTTGCACAAAAAAAGCAGGTCCGATGTCCTCGGACCTGCTTTTGATTTGATCGCGCTTATTGGGAGGATGTGTCCAGCGTACCGCCGTCCCGGATGGTCTGCATTTTCTGCTGTGCCAGCTTGACGCTGGAGGTATGCGGCAGCCACACAAACTGCTTGGTGCTCATGGAATACGGAATGCGCGATGCCGACGTTCCGGTCACGCCGTAGGTGTGGATCTTCCACGACGGCATGGTTGCCAGCTGGTTGCTGACGATTCCGGCAATCACCTCATACGGGATGGTCGTCTCAAAGCTGCCTTCCATGCTTTTCATCAGCGAGCTGAAGTTGGTCAGAATGGCCGTCGAAGTGGTCATTTTCTTGATGACGGCCTCCACCAGTGCGATCTGATTGCGTCCGCGCTGCAAGTCGCCGTCGATGTAGGAGTACCGCTCTCTGGCAAAAATCAGCGCCCGGTTGCCGTCAACATGATTCATACCCTTGACAAAAGTCTGGCCGTTCCGCTTAAATTCCTTGGGATTGTACACTTCCACACCGCCCAATGCATCAATGATGTCTACAAAGCCGGTGAAATTCACACGGAAATAGTAGTCGATGTCAATGTCATACAGCATTTCCAGCGTATCAATGCACACATTCACACCGTACAGACCTGCATGGGTCAGTTTATCCGGCTGTCCGTGGGAAATGGACAACGGCACAAAATAATCCCGCGGAGTGGTCAGCAGCAATACCTCATGCGTCTTGATGTTGATGGTTGCAATGATGTTGACATCACTGCGGCTCTTGATGTTCAGCGTATTGCTTCGGGTATCAATGCCGCTGATGAAGATGGTATACACATCTTTGTCCAGCTTGGGCGGTTCGGTCTGCTCTGGCACCGAAGACGGCGGTGCTTCAATGTGCTGTACGCTGATTTCCCGCAGACGCGATGCAATGTCCGCATAGCCCTCCTGTTCTTCCAACAGGACCAGAAATGCCGTGTTCAGCACGATGGCACCGACTTCCCCCCGCTCCAGTCCGTCAATCAGTTCGGTCACGCCATCGTACTCCAGATACGACAGTTCCATGTCCTCGCCTGTTTCCTCCTGCAGCTGCCGGTTGACTTCCTCCAGTGCTTTGTCCGTATTTTCCCGGTCCTGCAGCAGCAATATCCCGTATGTATATGCTGCCGCATCGTTGATGCTCTGCGCCGGATCGCCCGCCGCCACATAAATTTTGATTTCCGACACTTCCGGCGTTACATTGATGATATGCTCGATTGTGGTGGTAAAATCGTAAATGGCCGACATTCCTGCCGCATACAGGCCCATCAGCACCGACGCAAGGCACACACCACCCAGAAACCGCCGGAGCTTCTGCCGGTTTTTGACCAGCAGGAACACCCCTGTCGTCACGGCCAGCAGCAGCACCCCCAGTGCAGCCATATACGGTGCCGGTACCATCCGGGTCTGATGCACGCTCAGCAAAAACACCGTTCCGGCCAGCGCCGTCAGTATGACGATGAATATGCCGGGCAGCAGATTTTTCCGTTGATTCATAGAAAGACCTCTTCTCTCCCGCAGTTTCCGTGATTTACCGCAAAAAAAACGTCCCCTGCATAATGTTTTGTTCCATACTCTATTTAGTATACCACAATCGCCCGCAACATTCAAGAGCACACCGTTTTTTCCTCACAAAAGAAAGGGACGCATCGCAGCATCGCCGCAATGTGTCCCTTTACGAATGGTATTTTGCAAAAACTCAGCGGGCCAGGATCATCTTGGTCAGGTCCACGGGGTTCACGATGACGCCGTCCTTGTACACACGCATATTGCCGGAAGCAATTTCGTCGATCAGGATGACTTCGCCGTTGTTGTAGCCGAACTCAAACTTGATGTCCCACAGGTCCAGACCGATGGTCTTCAGGTCGTCTGCAACGATCTTGGTGATCTTCAGGGTCTGCTCCTTCATGCTCTGGAACATTTCGGGAGACATGACGCCCAGCGCAGCCAGGCCTTCGCTGGTCACCAGCGGGTCGCCCTTTTCGTCGTTCTTGAAGGTGCATTCCACATAGCCGCCTTCCAGCACGGTACCGTCCTTGATGTACTCGCCGTATCTGCGGATAAAGCTGCCGGTCGCAACCAGACGGCAGATCACTTCCAGACCGTGGCCGAACACCTTGCCGGGCAGCACTTCCATGGTGGCCTCGTCCACATTGGCGCTGACATAGTGGGTCTTGATGCCTGCCTGCTTCAGCAGTTCGAAATAGTAGATGGAGGTCTGCAGGTTGGCCTTGCCGATGCCTTCGATGGTCAGGCCTACGGTATTCTCACCGGGATCGAACACGCCGTCCTTGCCGGTGCAATCGTCCTTGAACTTCAGCAGCACATTGCCGTTGTCCAGGCTGTATACGTCCTTCGTCTTACCGGTATAAATCTTTTTCATGATAATCATACTCCTTTTCGTTTCATCGGAAAAAGTGCAGAACATTTTTTACTGGCTTATTATAGCACACCCGCTTTGCGTTGTCTTGTTTTTTCGCAAAAATTTTCACTTCAAAAATTCACGAAAATTGGCGCCGGAAAGCCGATTTTTTTAGCACAGTAGGATTTTACCGCTTTTTTCCGCGACGGCGAAGGAGCTGCGCCGCATACTGACGGGTATCGTCCAGACTGTCCCACAGACATTCCTGCAACATTTCATCGGAAAGCTGACGCTGTCTGCCCAGCCTCCGCACCGCCCTGTTCCGGCAGTTGGAACAATACGTAGTCTCATAAATATGCCTCAGCACAGTCTGCGGCAGTTTCAGGTGCTTGTAGTCTGCAGTCAGCAAATCAAATTGTATACCGTGCCACGGATGCACCTCCCGCCGGTCCACCGGGGTCCGCTGCACCAGTTCCGTCAGCAATGCATCGTCCTCCGGCCGATAATTGGCCAGCAGCGGCTGAATGGCATATTCCGGTGTCCGGGACAGGCGTTCCAGCGCAAATGCCCGCACGTCCGGGTGACAGATCTGCCCCAATGCCTGCCATGCGCATTCCCGCAGCGCCGGATCCGCCGCATCTGCGTCTGCAATGATCGGTACCGGGTTGTCGGGATACGGGCATTTCAGAAACTTCAGCAATGCCTTCCGTCGTTCTTCCAGCGTCTGTGCTTCCCGGTATATCCGGGCATAATGCGCTTTTTCCTCCGGGGTGCCGTACTTCTTCAGCCAAATGGATGAGAGGCGGTCCTGGGCCGGCATGGGCGGTCTTTCATCGTTTTCGGCTTTTTCAGGCTGCGTATCCGTCCATTCGATTCCTGCACTGCGCTGATATGCCGCCAGATCAGGGTCGGTTTCCGCCCGTCTGGCCAGTGCCCGCCGCCATGATGCCTTTTCCTCGCCGCGCAGGGCCGAAAAATCTTCCTCATAGCCACATCGTGTACGGAGCAGCCGCCCCACATCGCCGGCAATGCGCAAAAATGACCGGATGTCTGTTGCCCGCACCATACACAACGCTTCAAAATCAAATGCTTCGGAGCAAATGCCCTCCGGACGATCCTGCGCCATCAGCATTTCATACAATGCATCGTACTTTTGCGTCAGGGTCTCTGCCGCCCGCACATCGCCGTCCGCCGCGAAATGCCCCAGCAGTTCGGCGAAATAGAAAATTTTCCAATCTCTGTCCGACGGTGTCTGAATCAGTGCGTCGGACGCTGCCGCCACAAATTCCGTCCGGTCCTCGTAACACCGGACGATTTCATATATATACCATGCACGGGTACCTTCGCATTGCGCGTCATACGCAATCTTGTGTCCGCACGCCCACAGCACTTCGCTCCGGTATTTCTCCGGTGCGGAGCGCACCGCAAGGACGCATCGTCCCTGTCCCCGGAGCAGCGCTTTCCGGAATTCTTTTTTCGTCATGAAACCTCCATAGAACAGGCGCAGACCCTGCATCAGAGCCTGCGCCGCAAAATCAATTATTTGTTGGCCTCAGCCACGATCTTGGCCGCGACCTGCGGGGGTGCTTCCTCGTAGCGGACGAACTTGAACGAGTACACGCCACGTCCCTGTGCCGTCTGGCGCAGGAAGGTCAGGAAGTCGTACATTTCGGCCACGGGGGCTTCGGCTTCCACCATCTGATAGCCGGGCTTATCCGGGTGCATACCCATCACGCGGCCACGCCGCTTGTTGACTTCGCCCATGATATCGCCCATGTTCTCATCCGGGATGGATACACGCAGCGTGCCGAAGGGTTCCAGCAGTACCGGCTTGGCCTGCGGCATACCGGCCTTGTAAGCCAGCGAGGCCGCCATCTTGAACGCCATTTCGGAGGAGTCCACGGGGTGATAGGAGCCGTCGTACAGCGTTGCACGGAGACCGACCACCGGGTAACCGGCCAGCGGACCCTGCTGGATGCACTCGCGCAGGCCCTTTTCGATGGCCGGGAAGAAGTTCTTCGGCACGGAACCGCCGACCACACGCTCGGCAAATTCCAGACCGTCGCTCTCGCACGGCTCGAATTCGATCCATACGTCACCAAACTGGCCGTGACCGCCGGTCTGCTTCTTGTGACGGCCCTGTACCGCGACCTTCTTGCGGATGGTTTCACGGTAAGCCACCTTGGGCAGCTGCAGGACCACGTCCACGCCGAAGCGGGACTTCAGGCGGCAGGCAATGACGTCCAGATGCTGGGCGCCCATGCCGTACAGGAGCATCTGATGGGTTTCGTGGTTGGTTTCATAACGGAGGGTGGTATCTTCTTCCATCAGGCGGTTCAGGCCGGATGCAATCTTTTCTTCGTCGCCCTTCTTCTTGGGCAGAACTGCCATGCACAGGGGAGCCTTACCTGCTGCAACGCCTTCCAGCACTACCTTGCGCTCGGGGGCGCACAGGGTATCGCCG
>JAFTRF010000141.1 GCA_017462405.1 Clostridia bacterium
GGGAGTCAGCATAGCAGTCGCATTGCGCTCACGCTCGTTGCGGATGGTACGGGCAGCCATAACGCCGGGGATGGCGCAGCCGGTGCCGATGATGAAGGGGATCACGGACTTGCCGGAAAGGCCCACCTTCTTGAAGATGGGATCCAGCACCACGGTAGCGCGGGCCATATAACCGCAATCCTCCAGCAGTGCAATCAGGAAGTACATCACCATAACCAGCGGCAGGAAACCAACCACAGCGCTGACACCGCCGATGATGCCTTCGGTCAGCAAGGCCACCAGGAAGTCGTTGCCGCCCTCCAGCAGACCGCCGACCCATTCCTTGAATGCATCGATCAACGTCACCAGACCAGGGATAACCGTACCGTTGGACATCTCGTAGCCCTCAGCCAGCCATGCGCCCAGCCATGCCTGCGAAATCTGGAACACGAGGAACATCACAACTGCGAAAATCGGCAGACCGATCAGCGGATGCGTCAGCACGGCGTCAATTTTATCCTGTACATTGTGATCCTTGGTCTTGATCTTACGGTTCTCGACCTCAGCAACAATCTTGTTTACGAAAGCGAAGCGCTTGCGGTCCGCCGCCTCCACGGCCTCTTTGCTCGTCAGATCTACATCGCCCTGATAGTACGGTGCTTTCTGGCTCTTGCCGTACAGGCCAGCGGCGATCTGTGCGACCTCCTTCAGGCCGGCACCGGTGGTCGAGATGGTGTCCACAACCGGACATCCCAGCTTGGCGGACAATACCTTGATGTCGATGTTGGTCTGCTTCTTCTCGTTGACGTCGTGCTTGTTCAGCGCAACGACCATCGGAATGCCCAGTTCCAGCAGCTGGGTCGTGAAGAACAGGCTGCGGCTCAGGTTGGTCGCATCCACGATGTTGATGATGACATCGGGGCGCTCATTCCGGACATAGTCGCTGGTCACGCTCTCCTCGGACGTGAAGGGCGACATGGAGTATGCGCCGGGCAGGTCAACGGCAATCAGTTCCTGCTTGCCGGCATAAGCCTTGCGGATGGGGGCTTCTTTCTTGTCGATGGTAACACCGGCCCAGTTGCCGACCTTTTCGTTGCGGCCGGTCAGCTCATTGTACATGGTGGTCTTACCACTGTTCGGGTTACCTGCGAATGCGATTCGCATGATGGGATTCCTCCTTTTGCTGTTGTGGCACCCGGTTAGGGTGCGCTAACTTTCAGTGCTGTAAAAAGCGACCTTGCGATCGCCGGGTTTCGGGCCGAAGCTCTGATTCAGATGTGGATGGCTTTTGCCAGCTGCTTGTCGATGCTATACCGTCCGTCCTTGATGGACACCGTACAGGTACCCCATCTACGGGCAACGACGGTAATCGGCTCGCCGGTATAGCAGCCCAGCGAAAACAGAAACGCTTCGAGGTCCTCGTCCCCGGTTTCAATCGCCCGGATGATGTATTCCTTGCCCAGTTCTGCAGTCGTCAGATTCATATGTGTGCACCCCCTGACTGAAATTATAATCACAATGGCGGCTGTCGGCCGATGCTGGCCGTTAGCCTCCGCTAACTACCTTGATTATTATAATTCCTCTCGTGGCATTTGTCAAGCCCTTTCCGGCATTTTTTTGTAAAAAATGGTGGATTTTATTACTCTGTCGGAGCGGTAACGCCGGGGAAACTCCCGCCCCACGCCCTGCGGATGCACCATGCACCCGCGGATGCATGGGCCGCACCTCAATGAGGGAAGTCTTGGCAGACCGGGAGATTGTTCGCTTGCGAAGAAGATTGCGAAGCTAACGTCCCCCCGGAGGGGGAATGAGTTGGCGGAACGGAAAATGAAAAAGGCGCATTGCTTTCGCAATGCGCTCTAGGTCACGCCTTTGGCCATGTATGATGAATGTATTTTGCGGCCCACACATCGTCGATGGTATCGGGGCAGCCGTGATACAGGTCGTCGGCAATCTCCAGAATGGTGTCCTTCAGTTCCAGATCACGCAGGAATTTCTCCGGAATGGCCGACAGGCCCAGATGGGCGCCCAGAATGTTGCCGGCCACAGCACCGGTAGAATCGCTGTCACCGCTGTGGTTGACGGCGACAATCATGGCCTGCTCAAAGTTGTCGGGATAGCGCAGGACGCAGTAAACGGCGATGGCCAGCGTTTCTTCAGCCACCCAACCCTCGCCCAGCGCCGAAACGGCGGCATGATCGGTCACGGCGGGATCTTCCGCCAGCCGGACGGCCAGATCGATCAGATCCAGCAGTTCATTCAGTTCCTGCACATCTCCGAACAGCTCCGACATGGCCTGTACGGATTCCTCAACGGCCTGCCGCAGCGTCATACCGCTGCGATGTGTCAGCAGATACACCAGATGCACCAGCATGGCCGCCGGAATATAGCCCAGCGGATGACCGTGGGTCAGTGCGGCCGCCTCGGCACCCAACATATCCAGTATTTCCGTGGAAAAATCGTCTCCTGCGTACAATGCCACGGGTGCAACACGCATCACACCGCCGCAGCCCTTACTGTTGTTGATGGGATTGGTGACTGAGCCGGGGATGCCGCCCCGCAGCGAGCGCAGACAGGCCCCACCGGGTGCGCGGGGATGATTCATGTCGGGCAGATTGTTCAGCCACGAGACTGCGCCTGGTTTGTTGGTCGAATACTGGGTTTGCAGCCAATCCAGATAGCAGCGCCAGATGCCCGACGGAAACGAAACCAGCTTCTCCTGTTTCCGGGCTGTATCGGCCCACAGCAGGCCGTTGGCGGTATAGAGCGTCATCTGAGTGTCATCGGAAATCTGTGCCTTTCCGCGCTCCAGTTCATACGTCGTGATGCCCGGTGTGCCGTATTGGCGGCGGATCTCCTGAATGGACATAAATTCCACCGCATAGCCCAGTGCATCACCAACGGCGCCGCCGATGAGGCATCCTCTGTATTGGTCGATGTTTTTCATAAAATCACCTCAATCTATGATCCGTTCGGGGAACAGGTATTTTTCCTCGGCACCCTGCCGGAGCAGATCAATTTCATGCTCGGCAAGGTATTCCTCTACGTAATCGTAGTCAAACCGGCTGCCGTAGGCCACAGGATAGTCGGCCGTGTTCCACTCGTGGTCGGAACGGAACACGATGTCGGGCTGCATCATCCGGCAGACGCAGACACCGTCGTTGTCGATGCCCACCGCAAGATCCACGTGGTAATATTGGTTGTCCAGCTTGACCATGTTCCACATATGTCCGACCGAACGGTCGCTTTTCAGATAGCCCGTCACGCAGATGCATTCGATCCGCGCCGCATCCATCATGTGCTTGAACGCCCATGCCAGACCGCTGCAGATGCCCCGCTTTTCCACCAGTGGCCCGTAGCCCAGATGCGGGATGGGGTCGGTGGGTATGGCCGCACTGTTGGACCGCACTTCATCATGACAACGGTGGTCGTAGATGGCCTCCTGCGTCAGATAACTCAGCGCCAGAAAAGGCTTGATGGCCGGCGGCACCTGCGCTTTGCCCAGAATGGTCTGCCATGCCGTACGGGCTGCGCGCTGTGCCTGTGCCTGATACTGGCGCAATTGGTTCATCGGCATGATGTAGTCGAAGCTGATTTTCAAAAGTTCGTAATCCGTCAGCGACGGAAAGCCCCCGCTGTTCATGTTGTAGCCGTGGATGCCCTCATACAGCGATACCAGACGGCCCAGATTGTCGTTCAGCTGCTGTCTGATGGCCTGCCGGTTTTTGCTGACCAGCGTGACCTGACCCGGTGCGCCCTTGGTCAGGAGGCTCTGTGCATTCCAGCTGCCGTTGTCCACGAGGATGTCCGACAAATCGCCCGGTGCATCCGCATTGTACTGAAGCAGGATCGTATAATCCCGGACGATGCCGTTGCTGGTGATGTAGTTGAATTCATAGCCACTCAGCAGCGCCAGCATGCGCGGATCCTTTTCCAATGCTTTCCGGAACAGCTGTTCCACATTGACTCCGACACAATTGTTGAACGTAACCTGCTGCAGACGGCCGGAAATGGCCTGCGCCAGCTCGTCTGTACGTGTTGTAAACCATGCCATGGCGTTCACCTCAGATCAGATACCGGCTCTGCCAGTCCCGGATGAACCACGCATTGTATGCGTCAATGGGGTCATAGCTGTAATCTGCGCGGAACTCCCCGTTCCGACGCAGACAGAAGGTCATACCGGTCCAGCGGTCGCCTGCCGATGCGCAGCATTTCCGCAGCTCGGCACACAGATCCCCCATTTCCAGGATGGCTTCATCGTATTCCTCGCAGTCCCATGCTGCCTCCATGATGTCGATATAGTCATCGGCCTGCATCGACCAGATGTGGATCTGCTGGTGCGTGATTTCGTTTTCGCCTTCGAGGAAATATCCGATCACGGCGCACGTCCAGTCCCGCGGTGCAACATCCACAACGATCTGTGCAAGACGCTGCAGCAGATGCTGAAACTGCGCTTTGTTTTCTCGGATCTGAGACATACTACTACTCCTTTCCGTTTTTGAAGTTCCGGGTTTCGTAGCGGGTAAAGCCGTTTTGGTCTGTGACCTGATACTTCACCCGAAAGGCCGACGGCCGCCCGGAATCATCCGAATAAATACACTTGATTTTCACATCCACCTTACACTTGTCCCGCAACGCACTTTCCCAGTCTTCTTCCATTTTGCGTTATTCGCCGTGGTTCAGATCGAAATCCATGGGGACCAGATTATCGATCCGGCCGGAACCGCCAAACTGACGGGCAATCAAGTGACCGCCCTCGTCTCTTTCCCGGCGGTCTTCGCCGCCACTATGGGTCTGATGGTTGTTGTAGCGTTTGCCTTCCTCCAGCCGCAAGGTTCCCTCGCAATGCTTGATCCGTCCGCGGTTGTCGGTTTCGTAATAGTATCGGTTGGATTCGTAGGATTCATTCGGCCGGAGGGTATACGTGGATTCGAAATGCTCCGGCAGCTCCCGTCGGGCAGACTCCGGTTCATTGTTCTCACGTTCGGTTTCCAGCGGTTCACGCGTCATTGGATCACCTCCCGTTAAAATGGTGGATGTTCTTCAGATAGGTTACAGCATTGACGTAGCGCCAGTCCTTGGTGTCCCGGTAATGATAGGCATACGCTTCCAGAATACCGGCATAAATCTCCCAGAAATATGCTGCCTTGGTCGCATCGGTCGTCCACTCGTAGCTGCGGCTCGGATTGCATTCCTTTGGCATATGAAGATAACGCGTAATCAGCGCACGGACATTACTCTCCCACTCCTGCATTTTACGGATCTCACTTTTCTTCGGCTGGTCGAGCAACATCTGCGTCGGCAGACCGTTCCGCACCTCGCACATCCGCATCACGCTGTTGAGCTGGATGAAATCAAACGCAAATGCAAAGAACGCACCCTGCAGATTTCGTTTCTCTGAGCGTCGGATCCATCCGTCGTAGTTGCGGGTAAACGCCAGCACCTCCTGCAGCATTTCTTTCTGCTTTGCCGTGTTCAGTGCAAGGGCATTTGGCCCCGTACACAGCACTTCCATCATATCACTTACGTCGTCGTACATCTCCTGGAACAAACCGGTTTCCAGATTGTGGTACATCTGCTGCAGAATCATGCCCTGCGCCCGGATGTAGGCACGGCGGTCCAGCACCGGTGCTTTTGCCACGCGGTAGCGCTTGTCCCAGATGGTGCCCATCCGGGCCAGCACCGTATCCGTCCAGCCCGCATGGAAAATGGCGGCAATGCCGACGTCCAGACGGCTCAGTTCGCGCATCTGGTTATCGTTCAGACCCAGCGCCGCGCCCATTTCGTCGCGGTCATCCTTATGCGGCAGACGCATGACGATTTTGACAGCCGTGTTCTTGATGGCCGTCTGATCCACGGCACCGGGGGATTGGTCGATGATCATGAAACCTTCTCCGGCGCTCCGCATTTCAGCAATGCACCGGCACAGGCTTTCTACAGCAGCACCCTGTACGTTGGCACTTTCGACGTTGGTGTCTTTGTTGCAGCGCTTCAGGATGGTGTGCGCCTCCTCCAGCACCGTCACATGGAGCAGCGGGCTGTTGGGGCCGTTGTTGGTAAATTTACGGTAATTTTTCAGCTTGATGATCAGCATACCCATGATCAGCGCACGGGTTTCGTCCGAGCCGAGGCTGCTCAGGTCGATGATGGTATACTGTCCGAACAATTCCCGGTCCGGGATGCCCATGCTGCTGCCGAAAATCTGTCCCTCAAAGCCGTTGCACAGCGAGGACACACGATACAGCAAGGCGCCCTTGTAGTCGTTTTTCGTCTGGTTGGAATAGGGTGACTCGTCGATGATGTGGTTCAGTGCCAATTCCAGATCCTTGAACATGGGGAATTTGCTCCCCCGCTCCAGAATGCGCTCCGAATGGTCCAGATCCCAGCCATGGTCGATGTAAACCTGCTCAAAGGCCTGTTTCAGCAGACCGGGCATAGCGCCATGCAGCGGCCAGCAGGCGCTGACCACCTGCACGATGCTGTCCAGATGCTCCCGGAGGTGAATCCGGGGATCAAACTCACAGGGGTTGATGCGCAGCATCCGATGCGCCGTTTTGTCCGCAGTGAAGATATTCACGTCCTTCAGCGCGGCATACTCAATTTTATATTCACCCTTGGCCGGTTCCACCACCAGAAACGGCACCTTGCGGGCGATCAGCTCCTGCAGGAGATTGAAGGTCGTGTTGCTTTTTCCGGAACCGGATGCGCCGCAGATGAACATATGCGATGCGATGGCATCCAGATCCAGCACCGTCTGGCTCTTGTCCGGCTGGCCCATGTGGTAGATATTTCCGAACGGAATGGGGCGCTTGACCTCATTTTTCCACTTTTCCGGAATATTGCGCCCAAATTCCGCCATGGAATCCGCCACGATGCCCGGCACCGATTTCCGGGGCAGGCCCATCATGGTGGGGATCTCCTTGCCGCTGATCATCATGGCTGCTGTGACCTGCTGGCTTTCCATTTCCATGGGAACCGGCTTGTTGTCCTTGTCCTTCATGCTCAGCGTCATTTTCAGGTCAAATACCGGATGCTGCAGATATTGCAGGTATTTCACGACCTGCGTCCGCTCGTCCTTATTGGTTGCATCCCACTGGTTGCAGTAGGCGCGCGGTGCCGCCTTGCTGTCACCGGAAAAGAGCGAGGCCAGCGTGCTGGTACCCATGGTCGCCGTAGCGGCATCGTCCGCAATCAGGTAGCAGGCGCTGTTCCACATACCGAAGGTCTGACTGGCATTGATGCGCTCAATGTGGGCCGCAAGCTTTTCCAGCAGGTTCATTACGGACTTGTTGCTGCGGTTCATGGTAATGGAGCGGTTGGTGCCTTTGGTATTGCTGGTACCGTTGTTGACTGCGGAGCCGCTCTGCTCGGCATTCGTATCTCCATACGCAGTTCCTTCGTTCACCCCGGAGGCTGTGCCGGAACCAAAGTTTGTTCCGGATCCGGAATTGAAGTTGACCCCGAACAAATTGTACCCGCTGCCGTGGTTGTTGCTGTAACCGCGGCAGATGTTCTGAGTATGCGAGGTACCGAACGAACGCGAAATGGAATGGCTGACGGAGTTGCTCACGTTGCTGGACATGGAGTAATTCATGCTGTCCGATTCATTTTCACCGTAGGTAGCAGTCTCCTTTGCATACGGTGAGAAACAGGTGAACAGGTTCTCCAGACCGCGCTGGCATTCATCCAGTGCGTCCGGCGAAATACGCTGGGAAAGAATCACCAGCGTATATTTCCGGCCGTTCATGGCATCCACGAATTTTTCGTAGCCCTGTGCACTGAATTCCCGTTTGTGCTGCTGCTCCTCGGTGCGGCGGCTGGGGATCATGCTCAGAGAGCGCACCGTAGTGTTGGCGGTAATGGACGAGGTGCCGAAGGAATCCAACAGCTTGTCCCGTGCCGCCGTATTCAGCTCCGTGATCTCACAACCCGGAAACTGTCCTTTCAGGTTGCCCGCCAGCAATCTGGCAGCGGTTCTCCCGTCGCCGCTGGTGTTGGTGCAGAGGTAGAGACGGGCCTTATTGCCGTCGCTCTGCAGAATCATGGCCACGATGCCGCCGTAGCTGTTCAGCGCTGAATAGAGGCTGACCAGCTTTTCGTAGGAATCCTCCTCCGGGTTGTACATCAGCTTGGTAATCTGGTACACGGCAATGCCGCTCCGGGTTTCGGTCCCGGCTTCCATCGGGCGCGCCGCACTGGTATGAATCCCGGCCGTGGAGGTGGGCGCCAGCATTTCCAGATGTCTGCGGTCGACAAAGATGCCGGCCACCTGCAGGTTATTCTGCAGTTTGCTCAATTCCTCCGGCCCCATCAGTATTTTGGCTGCCGCTTTCTGCTCCTTGGTCGCCGGGTTTCCGGTGGGATTCACCGGATTTGCCGGATGGATCGGATTGGCGCCTTTTTGGTCGGAGTGGCGGATGGGGCTCCGTCCTGCCGACGAGGTGTGGGTATGGTCCGGCATGGGCCTCGCCTCCTTCTGATGATTTTTTATGCAGCGGATGCGTTACCGGTCGATTTCCTCATCGCCGCGTTCACGTTCACGCGGCTCGTCACTGTCTTCGGCATCCACCGTGACCGTCTTGTCAAATTCTTCGTCAAAACGTGCCTTGTCGGCATCGGACATCTTGTCATAGCCGTAGCGTTCTTCCATACTGCTGCGTAGCCGGTCGTACTGCTCTTGCGATATTTTTCTGGGTTCTGCCATTGTCCGTTACCTCTTCCCGTTAATCGATTTCGTAGTCGTCATCGTCGCGCTCGTCGTCATCCACCTCTGCAGACGTCTCCGAACCGGGATTCGCAGGCTGCTCGACCGTTTGCGTGTCGTCAGTCTTTTCTTCTTCAGTCTCCTCTTTGTCGTTCTTTCCCTCAGGCTGCGAGGGAGCGGTATGCTCCAGCTCCCGCTCCGGGGGATCGGGCTTATCGGTGTCATCCGGCTTGTCCTCAACCGCGAAGCGTTTGTCAAATTCCGCGTCCAGCATTTCCTTATATTCATCGGGCTGATTGTGGTAATCGAACTTCGATTCCATCAAAGCGCGGTTCTTGTCGTATTCTGCCTGTGATACTTTTTTGGGTCCCGCCATCAAAATCTCGCTCCTTTATCTCTGATATTCGTTGGTATGAATCACCGGCCGCCGTGGAAGAAGCCCAGGAACCGCCCCAGCGGGCTTTCGGCCTTGGCCTTGCCTTCCTGGATCCATGCCAGCAGATCCTTTTTCACCTGCTCGCTGCATTTTTCCTTGGCGATCCGTTCGGTGTCACTGTTTTTGACATACTGGTATACCTGCTTCCGCAGCGCATTGGCCAATGCGTTCTGGATAGCGGCAGCTTCTTTTTGCCGGCCCTCCCAGCCCGACGAATCCAGCTGCGCTGCCTTTGTCAGCAGGATCATCTGCTGCACACGGTTTGTGCTTTTGGTGTGCGTTTCCAACACGATCCGGACATAGCGGTTTGCATACTCCTGAATCAGATTGCGGTTGCCGCTGAAGTCAAAGGCCAGCATCAGTTCCAGCGTCACCTCAGCATCCGCCAGATAGCTGGCATTTTCCACCAGCATCCGCAGATACTCGCTCCGGAGCAGCGCATCGTCCATCTTGTAGCGGTTCCGGCTGAAGGCCCGGATCTCCCCGATGACCTCCTGCGGACGCTCGGCCTCCTGCAGCTTCTGGTCCAGCTTGCGGTAATTCAGCGTCTGGGCCTCCATTGCCAGCATACTGCTCCACCGCTGCAATGCACCGACGTGCCGGTCGATCCGGCGTTCCAGCAGTCCCGGCAGCATTTTCCGGTCCATTTTGCAGAAAATGGTTTCCGCAAC
>JAFTRF010000142.1 GCA_017462405.1 Clostridia bacterium
AAATCGGGCGTTTTTTGAAAAAAGGTAAAAAAAATAAAAGTGGGGTGGATAATCGGAGTCGAACCGATGGCCTCCAGAGCCACAATCTGGCGCGCTAACCAACTGCGCTATACCCACCATATATATAAATTTGCGTATTCACTCAAATGGCGCGCCAGAAGGGACTCGAACCCCTGGCCTACTGCTTAGAAGGCAGTTGCTCTATCCAGCTGAGCTACTGGCGCAAATTGTTTTCTTGGAGCGGGTGATGGGAATCGAACCCACACAACCAGCTTGGAAGGCTGGGGTTCTACCACTGAACTACACCCGCGTGTCGAACAGCTTCATGATTATAACACGGAGTTTTCGTTTTGTCAAGGGTTTTTTCGAATTTTTTGAAATTATTTTTCTTAACCTCCAACACTGTCTGTATTACAATAAAATCACACAATTGCAGAAAGAAGGCGAAACCATGGACGAGAAACTGCTGCGCTATACACTCCGGGTGGACCGGGAGTTGTTTGCAAAATTCCGATATATCGCCGAATCCGAAGGGCGGTCGGCCAACAAGCAAATCGAACAATATCTGAAAAAAGTCGTTGCCAGATATGAATCCATCCATGGCGAAATTGAGTTGGATAAAAATAAATAAAAAAATCGTGCGTGTGTATTCGCCACGCACGATTTTTTATGTCCGGATTTATTTCTTGCCCAGCCGTACTTCAACGTTCAGCACGGTGCCTTCCACCGGCGGAATCAGTGCGCTTGCCGGTTTACCGTTGACCGTCACGGACAGAATATCCGTTCCATCCGCCGCACCGCTGTAATGCACCGCATAAGTGCATCCGCGGAATACTTTTGTGATACTGCAATCATCCCATGCAGGCGGCAGACACGGCACCAGCCGCAATCCCTCCTGCTCCGGCTGTAAGCCAAAGACCGCTTCCACCACACTTTTCAGCAGCCACGAACTGGACGCTGTGCGCCAGCTCTGACCGGGCGTGCCTTCCCGGTAGCCCGACTCCGGCGCAAAGTACGAATTGAACATCGCGTACGGTTCACCGCAGGTCTTGTCGCTGTACGTATGGTCGAACGGCAGCATCTTCCGCAGACCCTCCTCCACGCGGTCGGGTCGGCGCAGGATGCTGTCCACCGTCAGCTTCCATGCCGACGGATGCAGGTAAATGCCACCGTTATCCTGTACACCGGGACATTTTTCTGCCATCGAGCCGATGTGGTCCCACTGATGGGTGAACGGCGGCCAGCACAACCGGATGCCGATGTCCGTTTCCAGCAGTTCCTCCGCGCGATCCATGGCCTGTGCACCGTGTTCCAGCCCGGCCAATACCGCCCACAGCTGGCAGATGAGGAAAATCTGCCCCTCCTCGCTTTCCGGAGCACCCATGATGATGTCGTCATCCGTCCGGGCATAGATGTAGTACCCGGCCTGTTCGTCAAAGCCGTACTGCTCGATGCGGCGGATCATTTTCGTCGCCCGCTCCTCGGCCATGAATGCATCGGCGTTTTTGCCGAGCATCCGCGCCAGCCGGGCAAACATTTTTGCCGCCCGTACCCATGCCATCGTCAGCCAGACGGACACGCCCTTGCCCTCCAGCCCGGCATAGTTCACGCAGTCGTTCCAGTCGCCACCCCAGATGCGGATCAGACCGTAATGTCCCTGAAAGCCGTACAAAAACTCCACCGAGCGCCTCAGATGCTCGTACACCGATACCGCTTCGTCGCTGTCGTTGAACGGCACCGTTTCCAGCAGCCGCTCCGGCTGCCCCAGTGCCTGAATGATGGTGTGCGCCGCAAAGGTCATCCACACCGTGTTGTCAGAGAATTTCCGGTCCTTGATGACGCCGTCGATGAACGTCCGGGGCGCATAGCCGCTCTGATACTGATACGACAGCACCCGTTTGAGCCGTACCCACGCCAGTTCCGGATTCACACACGCCAGACAATCCGTGTCGCTGGTCATGTCCCGATAGCCGTTGTGGCGCACCCGCGCCCAGCGGGAACCCATCGCAGCAGCATACTTCATCCAGCCGTTGATCAGATGGTCAAATTCCTTCCATGGGGTCTGTACGGTGATACCGCCAAGCATCTGCTTGTATTTTTCCTGCATGGCGGCAAACGCTGCTTCGACCGCCTCGTGCGTCGGCGGCACGATTTCGTTTTCATCCAGCGCCACCGCCAGCTGATAATGCACCGTCCGGCTCTCCCCCGGTGCCAGCGTGATCCGATGCTCCAGCGCCAGACAGAGTTTCTCCGAGTTGCAGTCGCTGTTGGTGCAGCCGCCGTGTTTTCGCAGGGCAGTGGGGTGCTGTTCCTCGCCGTACGGGCCGATGAATGCGTTGCGGCGGCTGTCGTAGCCGTCTGCGTCCACATCCGCGCTCATGCAGCACCAGATTTTTCGGTTGCGCTCGCTGTCAAACGCATGATAATCGCGGGCATACACCGTATTTTTCTCCGGCATGAATCCGCCACAGCCCAGATTGTACCCCTGCGGCCGGTAAACGCCGTCCAATTCGGTGCGGGCATAGGACACCAGCCGTACCGTGCGGGGCGCGTCCCCGGTATTGGTCAGCGTCACGCTCCAGAGTTCCCGCCGTCCGGTGTTTGGCACGAACATCCGCACCCGGCTTTCGATGCCCCGGTACGTCAGCCCGACCACGGAGTGACCGCACCCGTGGCGGCAGGTGTAGTCCGTATAGCCGTAATCCACCGGCAGACCGAACAGGCTCCAATATGCGCCGTCCTCGCTCAGAAAGATGTTCCGGTTGGAAATCAGCATGACCCGGCGGCCCAGCGCATCCTGCGCAAAGCCCTCACCGAAGCCCACCTGCGATGAAAACGAAACGTATTCGTCGTTGAAATAGTAATTGTACCAATGCCGCGGCGTGTCCGTCTGTGTGATGGTGTAGGAATCGTCCGCGTTGTAGTGTCCGTACCATGTATAAGCCATGGTGTTTTCCTCCTTGGGCAATCGTAAAAATAAAAAGCAGGGACGCACCGTTTTGCGGTGTGTCCCTGCACAGGATTGCGTTACGAAATCAGCGGTCTTCTTCGATGATCCGGTAGCCCTTCATCTTGAACAGATTTTTCAGCTGCTTGCGGTAATTGCCGAATACCGTGATCCGGTGCCACTGGGGCATCCAGTTTTCCAGTATTTTTTCCGCTTCGCACACCGCCGCCAGCTTGCTCCGGCAGCCGTTTTCACCGCCGGCATTGCCGCAGGACTTTGCCGAATGGATGGACGCCCATCCCTCGGTGTTGCTGATCTGTACGGTGGTCAGTTCCTCCCCGCAAGGGAAGATGACCTGCACCGATGCGCCTTTTTTATCCTCTGCATGACTGCGCAGGATGTACTGGCAGGTACGGGGATCGTCCTTGCCGTATACCTTGCGGCAGGCCACACAGTGGGAATAGATGATCTGGTCGGACGAGGTGTCGATCACCGGGTCCGATACATAGCCCGGACGTCCGGTCAGATACTGCACCAGCATGGCCGACAGGGTCGAATGAATGTCCGCTTCGCAGATACCGATCTCGCCGTCGTTGGCCATCTGATAGTACGCCAGACAGGGATACATATGGCAGCTTTCACCGTAGATGTTGTTGTACGACAGTTCCAGACAATCGATGGTCACCGCGTTGGCACCGCACGCCGCCATCATGTTCCGCATGGCGTAATACAGTTTTGCACCCTGCATTACATCCGTCCGGGTCGGTTCCCGAACCTCCATGGCTTCGTTCAGCCACTTGTCGGCCAGCGGTGCCGCCTGTTCGTCCGGAATCCGGTCGAACTCCTCCATCAGATCATGAGAAGTCCGGTTGACGAACTTGCAGCCCCAAACCCGCTCCGCAGCCTGCTGAACATTGGTCTGTACTTCGTTTTTCACCACCAGAATGGTGGATTCTTTCATCTTTTTGATGACGCCGAACAATGCCGCCGCATCCGCGATGTCATTGTAATTCAGCGATGCTACCATCGGCACTGGAAAACCGCCGCTCCGGATGGTCGGGCTGGTTACTTCCAGCATACCGCCG
>JAFTRF010000143.1 GCA_017462405.1 Clostridia bacterium
AGCAGATGGAATACAACATCCGCCTGCTGGTCAATGCCAACAACGCCATTGACGTGGCCCACGCGGAGCGCTGTCCGCTGCCGTATCTGTCTTCCATGGTCGACGACTGCATCGCACGGGGTAAGTCGGTGCAGGAAGGCGGTGCCGTTTACAATTTCACCGGCCCGCAGGGCTTCGGTATTGCAAACGTAGCAGACGGTCTGTATGCCGTCAAGGAACTGGTATTTGAGCAGCGTCGTCTGACGCTGGCGCAGTTCCGCGACGCGCTCGACGCCAACTACGGACGTACCACTCTGACGGACAAGCAGATTGCCGAGGCGACCACCAAGATCGTCAAGCAGCTGCAGGCCGCCGGCGAAGAAATCACCCCCGAAACCATCGCCCGCGTGGCACAGATGGTCAGCACCCCCAAGGTCACGCCCGATCAGAAACAGTTCTACGATCAGCTGCTGGGCTGGATCGAGGATCTGCCCAAGTTCGGCAACGACGACCGCAAGGTGGATATGTTTGCACGTGATGCAGCGTATACCTACACCCGCCCGATGGAGAAGTTCAGCAATCCCCGCGGCGGTAAGTTCCAGGCCGGCTTGTATCCCGTATCGGCCAACGTGCCGCTGGGTGCCCAGACGGGCGCAACCCCGGACGGCCGTCTGGCATTCACTCCGGTGGCCGACGGTGTGTCGCCCTCCGCAGGCAAGGATACCCATGGTCCCACCGCCGCCGCCAACTCGGTGTCCCGGCTGGACCACGGCATTGCCTCCAACGGTACGCTGTACAACATGAAATTCCATCCCTCGGCACTGGCCGGCAACACCGGTCTGCGCAGCTTCGTTTCGCTGATCCGGGCTTACTTCGATCAGAAGGGCAGCCACGTACAGTTCAACGTGGTCAGCCGCGAAACCCTGCTGGATGCACAGAAGCATCCCGAAAATTACAAGACGCTGGTGGTCCGCGTGGCCGGTTACAGCGCTCTGTTTACCACACTGTCCCGTTCGCTGCAGGATGACATCATCCGCCGCACCGAGCAGGCAGGCATCTGATCTGCGAAACGGAGGAGATACCAATGAATCAAGCCATTGCGCAGACGCGCGGCCGGATTTTTGATATTCAGCGGTTCTCCGTACACGACGGCCCCGGTATCCGCACCATCGTATTTCTCAAGGGATGCGTCCTGCGGTGCCGCTGGTGCTGCAATCCGGAAGGGCAGAAATACGAGATCCAGACCATGAAAGTGGACGGCAAGGACAAGATCGTCGGCCGTGACGTGACCGTGGCGGAGATCCTGCCGGAAATTCTGGCGGACAAGCCGTATTACCGGCGGTCCGGCGGCGGTCTGACCCTCTCCGGCGGCGAAGTGCTCTGCCAGCCCGATTTTGCGGCGGCACTGTTGCAGGCCGCACAGGAAGAGGGCCTGAGCACCGCGATCGAATCCACCGGCTGTGCACCGTGGTCGTCTCTGGAAAAAGTGCTTCCGTGGCTGGACCATTACCTGATGGACATCAAGCACATGGACAGCGAAAAGCACAAAGCCTTTACGGGACAACCCAATACGAAAATATTGGAAAATGCCCGTCGTATCGCGGAAACCGTACCCCATCTGGTGATCCGGGTACCGGTGATTCCCACGTTTAACGATACCCCCGACGAGATCCGCGCCATCGCCCGGTTCGCGGCCAGCCTGCCCAACGTGAAAGAGCTGCATCTGCTGCCCTATCACCGGTTGGGTCAGGATAAATACGCTGCGCTGGGTCGGGAGTACCCCATGGAGGGTTTCCCGCCGAAAACCGAAGCCGATATGGCGCCCCTGCTGTGGGCAGCCCGGGAATCCGGACTGCAGGTCGAAGTGGGCGGTTGATGAAAGGAGGGAGCCATCCGAAATGAAACCGGAACAGACGACACTGGACACCCTGGCTGCACTGTTGGCCGGTGTCAAGTGGAAGCTTCCGCCGTCGCTGGGCGAAATGAGCACCTTCCTGCAGAAAGAGCTGAGCGGCGTCCGCCGCGAGGCCGCAGGTGCGGGGCCGTTTCTGACGGAGGCAAAGCTTTACGCTTTGCAGTACAGTGCCCGGCAACTCACACAGGCCGCAGACTCCACCGGACGGATGGAGGCCACCCCGGAGGCCGTGGCTGCGCTGCAGACGACGGTCGCGGCGGCAAAGCAGGCCGCCGATTCCTGCGGGGACATTCTCCGCAAGGACTGGCTGCTGGCACTGCACGAAACCCTCCGGGCGATGCTGCACACCTGCTGGCTGCCCCGTGTGCCTGAGGACTGCATCACCAGCGCACAGGCGCAAGCCGTGTGCGACGGGGTGCTCGCTTGTGCAAGGGCGCAGGAATTGCGGCTGGTGGCTGCCGTTTGCGACAAGGGCGGCAACCTGCTGAATCTGCGCCGGGACGATGATGCATTCATCGCCAGCGTGGACATTGCAATCAACAAAGCCTATACCTCTGTGGCGCTGAAAATGCCCACCAAGCTGCTGGCTTCGCTGGCGGCGCCGGGTGGGTCGCTGTACGGCATTCAGCATACCAATGGCGGTCGGATCGTGATTTTCGGCGGCGGTGTGCCGCTGCAGAAGAACGGACGCATCGTCGGTGGCTTCGGTGTCAGCGGCGGCAGCGCAGAGGAGGACAGCGACATGGCGGATTTCGCTGAATCGCTGTGGATGGCTGTCTGCAACGAAGCATAAGGTCTGTGTATATATGAATCTGTGCCGGCATCGTCTCCGGACGATGCTTGTAAGAAAGGACGAGATAGACAATGGAACTCAATGCGACTCAGATTGAAAGTGTAGTCCGTCAGGTTCTGGCATCTATGGGCGGCGCTCCGAAGGCAGCACCTGCGGCAGCCCCCAAGGCCGCAGCGATCCCCGCTACGGCAAAGGTTGCCATGCTGACAGGCGAGCGCAAGATCGAAGTAAAAGAATTCCCCATGCCCGAAGTCGGTGACAACGACATTCTGGTAAAGGTAGAAGGCTGCGGCGTGTGCGGTACTGACGTACACGAGTGGAAGGGCGATCCCTTCGGCCTGATCCCGGTGGTACTGGGCCACGAGGGCACCGGCGAGATCATCGCTATGGGCAAGAACGTGAAGAAGGACACCCAGGGTCATCCCCTGAAGGTCGGCGACAAGGTCGTTACCTCCGTGACCAACTGCGGTGACTGCGGCATCTGCCGGATGCATCCCGAACAGAACAACCTCTGCGACCTGCAGGGTGTGTTCGGCCTGATCCCGGACAGCGAAGAGAAGCACCTCAACGGCTGGTTTGCCACCCACCTGCTCATCAGCGGTGACAACACCACCTACTTCGAGGTCAACGACCTCGACCTGCAGGAGCGTATGCTCCTCGAACTGGCTGCCGTGTGCGTACACGCACTGGAGCGCGGCCAGAAGACCGGCAACCTGAAGTTCGACAGCAAGGTCGTGCTGCAGGGCTGCGGCCCCGTTGGTCTGATGATGCTGTGCGTACTGCGCGCAGCCGGCATCAACCACATCATCGCCATCGACGGCGCTCCGGCTCGTCTGGAGCTGGCCAAGGAGATCGGCTGCAAGACCATCATCAACTTCAAGGAGTTCGATACGCTGGAGAAGCGCGTACAGGCCATTGCCGACGTAACCGACGGCATGGGTGCAGACTTCGTATACCAGTGCACCGGCAACCCCAAGGCAGCGGCAGACGCTTACAGCTATGTGCGCCGCGGCGGCGGTTTCTGCGAGATGGGCTTCTTCGTCAACAACGG
>JAFTRF010000011.1 GCA_017462405.1 Clostridia bacterium
CTCTGCGTCTCTGGTTTCCGTCAGCATGTCCGTACTCCTCCCGGGTAGCACCCCATATACAGCAGGCTCACGCCGTTGGCATCCGCCACACCGGACAGATACGCCCAGATGGTGTTTGCATACAACTGTTCCCGGACGGCCCGGTCTGCCGCCGCCGATGCAATCACGGAGACGTTTCCACCGCTTGCATACGTGACGGATTCATTTCCGGCAGATACGGCGGCGATCTGATTACGATGGTATCCGTTTTCCGTGGACGTATAGCCGCCGGCGGCTTCGGCCTGGCCGATCTGGTGCATCAGCAGAATCAACCGGCACACGCACCGCTTGACCGCTTCTGCGTCCATCTCATCCACCGGAAAGGCTTTCCGGAGCTTTCGTACACCGTCCAGCCCCGTGGTATACCGGTCCGCCATACGGCTGGCTTCCCATGCAAGCTGTTCAAACTCCGTACAGCTGATGCCGTCGGCATCCAACCCGTAGGTATACAAATCAGCATGGGTCACATAGTTCATGAAGTTCCCTCCTTTGCCGAAAAGCCCTCTCAGTCTCGCTTCGCTTGACAGCCGCTTACTGCGGCCGTCCCCCTTTGTCACTTCGTGGCATTTCCCCCACCCCGTGGGGGAATCGTCCCCCGGAGGGAGAGCCAAGGAACGGGCCTGAAACTTTGCAAAGCCTCTTGCCTCTCCCTCTGGGAGAGGTGGCAGCCCGTAGGGCTGACGGAGAGGGCTTGAGAGGCTCTCCTCAGCCTTTCCCGTCCCTTATGCCGTCTCAATCACTGCGGCCAGTGCGGGATTCATCGTCTTGACACCGCACAGCATATCAATGGAGATGGTGTCCGTCTTCTTGTCGAGGTCGTAACCGTACACCACGCGCAGGCTGAAACCGTCGTAATCCACGATGGCCGCCTTGGTCGTACCCAGCGGCAGAGCCAGCGGACGGGTCACGAGGGCGAATGCGTTCTTGTGGAATGCCATACCGGCCACACCGACCGCATCGGCATTCTGATCCACGTAGAAGTCCATGCCGTACTTGCGGCCCAGCGAGGCTTCACGCAGTGCGGTACCCTCGTCGCCCACCTTGTCGGCATGGATAAACAGGTCGGTCTTCAGCAGCTTGGTTTCGGTGGTGCTGTCGTACACGAACCGACGCTCGGTCAGCGGTGCGGCGGCCTTGGTCAGAAATGCGCGGACATCCACCACGTCGTTCTGCACGTTGTCCGTGGCAGTCACCTTGTTGGTGATGTCGGCTTTCAGTGCCAGCAGGTACTTGTCCACCTTGTCGGCAAACGCCTGCATCGCAGGCTCCAGCAGCTGCTTGGAGAAATCCTCGATGTCCATGGTCAGCTGCTGGGCGGTCACAGCAAAGGAAACGTCCAGATGCTTGTCCAGCTTGACGTCGATTCTGGCTTCGGTTGCATCCTGCACCTGAATGCTGCCGTTGTATTCCTCTGCCGCAAAGGTCGCAGGCTTGCGGACGGTGATGGTGTCGCCCACGCCGGAGACAAATTCATTGGAATAGTCCCTGTGTACCAGATTGGCCATCACAGCGTTGTTGCGCAGGATCATCAGGGCTTCACGGGCAATGAGGTTGGGGGTAAGAATCGTATTGGGCATATTTTTTTGACTCCTTTTCAGTAAAAATTATTTTCTGCGGGCTTTGATGTAGTCCGCCATGGACAGGCTGCCGAGGTCGGGCTTGCCGGTCGGGGCCTTTGCGCCAGCTGCGGCAGGTGCGGTGAAGTAGGGTCTGTTTTCCGCACCCGGCTCCGGAAATGCGGCCGGGTCTGCCTTGCGGTAGGCCTCCACCGCGTCATTGAAGCCGATGATCTTGCCGTCGGTCAGCTTGCTGCACTTGGCACGGACTTCGGCCTCCACCGCTTTCCGGGCACCCAGCGACGTGAACGTCAGCTTGTCCAGCTCGGTTTTCAGTGCATCGTTGAAGTCCCGCTCGTCGAGCTGCTTCTTATGTGCTGCCGCCTGCGCCGCCAGATCATTCGTCAGCTGCGTGATCCGTCCGTTCAGAGCGTTCACGTCCACGCCCTCGAAGGCTTTCAGCCCGTCGGTGGCGGTTTTCAGCTGGGTCTGCAGACCGGCCATGGCTTCGGCGGTGGCGTAGTTTTCGCCCAGTTCCCGGTCGAAGTCGGCGCGGCGGTCCTCCGGCACGGTCAGACCGTAGCCGGAGAGAATATCGTGAATGTGCTTCATGTTGTCCTCCTTTTGAAAAATGGGTATAAAAAAGCACCACAAACAGTATTTCCATACCTGTTGTAGTGCTGATTTAGTTGTGTAAATCCGGGTTACATAC
>JAFTRF010000144.1 GCA_017462405.1 Clostridia bacterium
GGCTTAAAACTTTGAAAAGCCTCCTTGCCTCTCCCTTCGGGAGAGGTGGCAGCCCGTAGGGCTGACGGAGAGGGTTAAAGACCTGCCATCGCATTTGTATATTATTTTACCGTCATGTCTTGTAATGGACTTTTTCGACAGTCTGAAAAATCCCTGCATCCGGAACGATGCAGGGATTTTGTTGCGTTTTTTCGATTGTATGGTGTATTTACCGCAGCTTGGCAAGCTTATCGGTATTGGCAATCACAATCAATTTATGATTGCTGCCCAACGGCTCGTGGGGATCAATATCCACCGTGACCATGTCGCCGCTGCGGATGGCCACGACATTGACGGAATACTTCTTCCGCAGATTCAACTCAATCAGGTTTTTACCGGTCCATTCAGGCTTGACGCTCATCTCCACCACGGAAACATTTTTTGCCAGGGAAACCATATCCACAAAACCGGAGCTGAGCAGATTTTTGGCAAGCCGGATGCCGGATTCATTTTCCGGAAAGACCACCTGATCGGCGCCGACCCGCGCAAGAATCCGGCGGTGCATCTCGTTGGCGCACTTTGCAATCACGGTTTTCACGCCGAGGTCCTTGCAAAGCGTAATCGTCAGCACACTGGACTCCAGATTGCTCGCCATTGCGACAATAACCACATCCACATCGGAAATGCCCAGCTGGCGGAGCACGTCCGGATCGGTGACATCCGCGCATTTGCAGATGGGCAATTCATCGGCTGCAGCGTTGACGATGGCTTCGTCGGCGTCCACGGCAATGACTTCTGCGCCGCTGCTGACCAGTTCCCGGGCAACGGCCACGCCGTAGCGGCCCAGACCAAATACGGCATATGTTTTATGCATACTCATACAGTTCAAATCCTCCCTTATCCGATGCTGATTTCTTCTGTGGGGTTTTTGATGCAGTTGGGCGGCCGTTTTCCGGTGTTGAACACCAGTGCCAGCGAGATGGGACCGACCCGCCCCAGATACATGGTGCAAATGATGATAAGCTTCCCAGCGAGGTTCAGGTGCGGCGTCAAATCCCGGCTCAGACCGACCGTAGCGGTGGCACTGACCGTTTCAAACAGGATGTCCAGCATGTTGGCGTCACAGATGGCCGACAACAGCAGGGTAGCGGTAAAGAGAATCGAGAACGCCATCGCAGTAACGGCGACCGCTTTGCGAATGGCCTGCCGGGAAATATTCCGCTCAAACACTGACACCTCATTCTTATTCCGGATGGTCGCCCATGTGGCGAGCGCCAGCACAGCGACGGTGACCGTTTTGATGCCGCCGGCAGTACCGACCGGCGAACCGCCGATGAACATCAGAAGCAGCGACAGCACCGAGGAGGCGTTGGTCAAATATTGCTGGGGCACGGTCGCAAATCCGGCGGTCCGGGTCGTAACGGATTGAAACAACGCCACCTGAATTTTGTTCGCAAGGGGCAGATGCCCGATGGTCAGCGGATTGTGGTACTCAAACAGAAGAAACAGTGCGCCACCGCCGAACAGCAAGTTCAGCGTCGAGACGAGGACGATTTTGCTGTGCAGGGTCAGGTGGCGGAACAGACGGCGATTCGTTGGCGTGGCTTTTTTCATCACACGGAGAATGTCCCACCAGACGATGTAGCCCAGACTGCCCAGTACGATGAGCAGGCTCGTGGTCAGGTTGACGATGGGGTTTGCGGCGTAGTCGCACAGGCTGTTCTCGCCGATGACGTCCATGCCGGCGTTGCAGAATGCGGAAACAGCGGTAAATACCGAAATCCAGACACCTCTTGCGCCGTATTCCGGGACAAACACCAGCATATAGCACAGTGCGCCTGCACCCTCCACCAGAAAGGTCCCGGCAATGACATTTTTCACAAACCGGACGATGCCGGACAGACTGTTCAGGTTAAAGGCATCCTGAATCAGCAGCCGGTCGCCGATGCCCATCCGTTGGTTCAGCAGGATCATCAGTGCGGAGATAACGGTCACAACGCCCAACCCGCCGATCTGAATCAACACTAAAATCACAGCTTGCCCGAACGGACTCCATGCCAGTCCAGTGGGGACGGTGACCAACCCGGTCACACAGGTGGCAGTGGTTGCGGTGAAAAGCGCGTCCGGATAGGGCACCGGAGTGCCGTCCGCAGAACTGACCGGTAGCGAAAGTAGCGCGCTGCCCATCAGAATGACCAGCAGAAAGCTCAGCATGATGATCTGCGTGGTAGAAAGACGAAACGTAATGCGTTTTTTCATAAGCGGCTCCTTGCAGATAAGCGTATGTAGGCGAAGGGTTTATCTGAAATCATTATAGTATAAATCATGCGGCTTTTCAATATACTGCGGCGAAAACGGCGCCTGCCGCCTCTTGACGCTCCCCCTCTGTCGTGCTATAATTTCCACAGAATCAACGGCACCGCCGACAAAACGATGCCGTACAAAGGGAGTGTTTGCCATGAAAATGGTATTGCTGACGGCACTGGGCGTCGGCGGTGCAACGGTCATCGGTGCGGTGCTGGGCTTTGTGTTCAAGCATATTTCGCATCGGTTCAGCGATTGGGTGCTGGCATTTGCGGCGGGCGTGATGCTGGCGGCGGCGGTCATCGGACTGATTCTGCCGTCGGTGGAGTACGGTGGTGCGTGGGGGATCCCGACGGCGATTGCCGGTGTTTTCTGCGGTGCGCTGTGCCTCAACGGGCTGGACAAGCTGGTGCCGCACCTGCATCATCTGTCCGGGGTGGACGGTGAACGCCACCCGGCGCAGACAGAGAAGCAGAACAAGGTGCTGCTGTTCGTGCTGGCCATCGCCATTCATAATTTACCCGAAGGCATCGCTGCCGGTGTGGGCTTCGGTACGGGCAACACGGGGGAGGCCATCACCATTGCGGCAGGTATTGCATTGCAGAACATCCCGGAGGGCATGGTCATCATCGGACCGATGCTGGCAGCAGGAATGAGCCATCGCCGGACGTTTTTTGCGGCGCTGATGACCGGCGTCGTGGAAGTGGTCGGCGCACTGTTGGGGTATTTTGCGGTCAGTTTGTCCACGGCGGTACTGCCCTTTGCACTGGCTTTCGCCGGTGGTACGATGTTGTACGTCATCAGCGACGAAATGATTCCGGAGACGCATCACGATGACGCGCAAGGCGTGACGTATGCACTGCTGGCCGGATTTTGTCTGATGCTGGCGATGAGCCACTATCTGGGGTAAGTTTTTATTTAAAAACAGTCCTGCTGTGCGCAGGGCTGTTTTTTGTGCGATGATGCGCAAGGCGTGACGTATGCACTGCTGGCCGGATTTTGCCTGATGCTGGCGATGAGCCACTATCTGGGATGAAAAATTTTCAGCTCCGCTTCGGCGGGGCTTTTTTGATACAATTTCAGACTATTCCTTGAAAAAGTGTAATTTTGGCAAAAACACATTGACAGAATACCGGGATACATGATAGACTAAAAACAGAATCCATACGAAAAAGGGGAGATTTGCGTGAAAAAGAAAATTCTGATCTTTACGGCACTGCTGCTCGTGTGTGCGGCAGTAGTGAGCGGGTTTTTGCTGTGGAACCGTCCGGTGACGGGCGAATATTCCTCCGAGCGGAACCGGCAGTATTTCGAGTCCCTCCGGGCCATCGAAAACCGCGCCGATGCCAACGATGCCGTAGTGACGGTCAACGGGGAAAAGATCACCGTCGGACAGATTCAGGCGCAGCTGCTGACCAATCAGTACAGCGTGGAGTCCTATCGGCTGGCGTGTGCAGCAAAGGGCGAGGCTCCGGACCCGGCGGCCATCGCGCAGATGACGCAGACGGAGCAGGACATCACCGACCGGCTGATCCGGAATCTGGTCGTCCGGCAGGAGGCGGAGCGGCTGAAGCTGACCGCATCCCGCAAGGAGGGCAAGCAGCGGGCCGAAGAAGTGTTGGCGGAAGTGAAGAAGCTGGCAGAAGACGGTCACGCGGATGCGAAGGAAGGTCTGGCATTCATGACCGACGAGATGCTGTCCCGCGGCAAGTCGCTGTCGGCATGGGTGGATACTTCGGCGGAAAGCTACCGCGACGGCATCACGGCGGGCAATCTGGAGGCACACTACAAGGCCAACACCAAAGATACGATTCTGAACTACGAAGCGTACGTGCAGGACCTCGTCACCAAAGCAAACATCAAGTATCACAAATGATTCCACGCCCCCTGCGTCGCAGGGGGCTTTTTTTGCCTGTAAATCGCAATTATTCCTTGTAAAAATCCCCAGTATGCAGTATAATAAACCTATGTATGCCTGTTCGTTGCGGTAAGAAGTACGGTAAGGGGGATTTTTCGGATGACGCGCCTCAATCAATTGTCGGAAAGCGCATTTCTCAAACTATTCATGGGCTTTATGGTGCTGTGCCTGCTGGGTGCGGCGCTGTGCATGAGCGACCGGAGCGGGATGCTCTCTGGCTATGGAGCGATCTTGTCCTCCTCCTGCAAGCCGTACACCAACTACTTCGCCGTGGGCGGACGGGCGGCCACCTTCCTGAACATGGGGCTGGTGGGGGCGTTCTGTCTGGCGCTGTTCTGTGCGTTCGGCACGGTGGTCAACCACGTGTCGGTGCTGGCATTTCTGCTGTCCATCGGCTTTTCCTCGTGGGGCATCCATGTGATGAATATGCTGCCGGGTGTCTGCGGTGTCATGCTGTACTGTATGGTGCAGAAAGAGAAGCCGTCCGGCCTGACCAATGTCATGATCTTCTCCTCCGGTGTGGCGCCGTTCATCAGCGAACTGGCGGTGCGCTACCCCGGTCACCGCGACCACATCACCGTATACGGTCTGCTGATGGCGGCTGTGGTCGGTGTACTGGTTGGATTTTTCCTGCCGTCGGGCATCGTCCGGGCGCCTACCATCCACAAAGGACTGAATCTTTACTCCGCAGCGGTGCCGGTGGGTCTGAGCGCATTTCTGCTGTATACCATCCTGTATAAAATTCCCGGTGTGGCGCTGCCGCCGTCCATCGGCGGACTTGAAGTCGTGTCCAAAGCCTCGGTCAACTGGTTCTTCATCATCATGTGCGGTTTGTGCCTGCTGGGGGCAAAGCTCATGGGCGGCGATTTCGACGAATATGCGGATATGATCATGGCCCACCGGTCGGACAAGGGCATCGCTGCCGGGTTCGGCAACCGCGTCTTTCTGATGAACGTGGGCGTGTACGGTCTGTTCATTCTGCTGTATTACAACTTCATCAATGCCAGCTTCAACGGCGTCACGATGGGGCTGATCTTCTGTATGCTGGCCTGCTGCTGCTCCGGCTCGCATCCCGGCAACGTGTGGCCCATCATGGTGGGCTATGTGGCTTCGGCGGTGCTGTTTCAGGGCTGGGCGGTGGTCACGGGCGGCACCTTTGACCACAACATCCAGACGCAGACCATCGTCACCGGCGTGTGCTTCGCCAACGGCCTGAGCCCGATCACGGACAAATACGGCTGGAAATGGGGCATGATCGCCAGCGCCATGCACTATTGCATGGTCACTACGGTGTCCACCGTCCACGGCGGCTTCTGCCTGTACAACGGCGGTCTGACGGCGGCGATGGTGTGCATCCTGCTGGAGCCGGTGATGGAGCGTTTTTCCAGCCGCAGAACGGGTACGCTGGTATAAAATACATATTGTATAAACACATTACAATTATACAATATAAAAACGGTATACTTAAATCCTGTTGAGAAATCAACGAATTTATTGACACTCGTCCTTTGACGGCATATAATAAGGGCATTGTGGCCCGGTACGCCCCGTCTGGGGACCGGGTTTATGCTGCTGTTTCGCAGGGATTGACCTCCGGAACGGTCTTTGCTTTTGCATTTTTGCGATCTCATCGAATCTGAATGACAGGGAGCATCCGATCATGAACAATCCCGTCAGTGCGCCGGCCGTCACAAACCGGGACATAGCCTTTTCGGGCCGGGCGCGCTGGATCCGCGGAGACAACGTGGATCCATATGCCCGCACATATTTGCGCCGGACGTTTGAACTGGCACAGAAACCGCACGAGGCACTCCTGCTGATCATGGCCGCCAATGCGGCGGAAGTGCAGATCAATGGGCGCGCCGCTGCCATGCATCAGGTGCGGAGCTATATTTTTGACACCATATACGAAATATACGATGTTACAGCGTGGCTGCAGGCCGGGCGCAACGAGGTTCTGGTGCGGAACATTCATTCCGACAGCCCCGCCCGCAATGGGGTCGCGCTGGAGGTGCTGTCCGACGGGGTATCCGTCTGTGTCAGCGACGGCGCGTGGGAATATGCGCCCGATACCTCGCTGGACGGGCCGGTGAACTATCACATTTCCGGCGGCGGTGAGGAGATCGTGCGGGGCGATGCCTGCATGGAGTCCGTCGTGTGGACACCGGTGCAGGTCGTGGGCGAAGCCTTGCTGCAGCCGCCGTACACCAGCTTTCGTCAGAGCCGCATCCCCGCCCAGACGCACGACGTGCGATTTCCGGTGCGTGTCTCGGCCGTGATGCATGCCGCCGAGCCGACCGGCTTTGCCGGACTGCTGGGCCCCGCAGGGACGGCTGTGGCATGGACGCACCTGACCGTGGCACGGGATACACAAATCCGCCTGTCCGGGGAGGACGGTCTGCGCCGCTGGGCGCTGGACGGACGCAGCTGTCCCATGAACCGCCGGGTGGATATCCCGGCCGGGACGCATCTGGTCGGGCTGCTCTTTGCCGGTGCGCCCGGATTTTGCTTTTACAGCGACGAACCGATGCATTTTTCCGGTCCGGCAGGTGGAGAACTGCCCCTGACCGTTTACTGCATGAATACACCGCCGGTGCGGTACCCGTGGAATGAATATCGTGGTCCCTCGGAAGCGGATGCGCGCATGGAACAGCTGCTGAATGCCGCCACGTACGATGCGCTGCCTGAAAATGTCCGGGCAGACGTCCAACCGATGGACTTCGGCCGCAAGGACACCGTCCGGGAGCAGATCCGCCGCCGGGTGTACACCGTCCCGCAGAATGGCTTTGCGGAAACGGGCATCCGCCGGGACCCCAACATCACCGACTGTGACCGCTGCCTGAACATCACTGATGTACGGGCACTTCTGTCGCCGGACGGCGAAGTGACCGTGAACGAAGACGGTGCCTGCATCCTGCTGGATTTCGGAGACGAAAAGGTGGGGCGGCTGGCTTTTGAAGCGGAGGCCGTCGCGGGTACGGTGCTGGATTTTCATTGCTTTGAAATGATCAACGACGCCGGCATCTTTTATATGCCGGAACGCAATACCTTGCGTTACACCTGCCGGAACGGCGCACAGGAATACATCGCCGCCCGCCGCCGCGGATTCCGTTACGTGATGGTGACGGTGACGCACACCGCCGGTCCGGTGTGCCTGAAAAACATCCGGGTCATCGAACACCGGTGCCCCACGGAGTCCGGCGATTTCCGCTGTTCCGACGAACGGCTCAACCGCATTTACGAGATGTCCCTCCGCACCGCGGAGGTCTGTATGCTGGAAACCTACGTTGATTGCCCCGGCTACGAGCAGAACCCGTGGACCGGCGATGCCCGCTGTACCGCCGGGGTCAATCTGTACGATTTCGGCGCATATGATTTTGACCGGCAATACCTGAAACTCATTGCCCAATCCGTCGAGGAGGGCGTGTGCCGGGTGTATCGCCCGAACAATCCCCGCTACCGGGCGGGGATGTACCTGCCCTGCGCCTGCCACCCCACGTATCCGGAGGGGTGCATCCCCATGTGGTCGTTCATGTGGCTGATGCAGGTGTGGGATCACTACGAATGCACCGGCGACCGGGCGGCACTGGAAGAAGTCTTTTACGCCGTCAAGGAAACGCTCCGACGCTGCGAGCAGATGACGGACGGCCGTGGCCTGTTTGATATGCAGGGCGCGTGGAACCTCATCGAATGGGCCAACAATGACCTCGATTATTACGGCGAGGTCACGGCGAACAACATCCTGCTGGCACAGTGCTTCGGCTGTGCGGCCGATATGGCGGAGGTGCTGGGCGAACCGGCGCTGGCGGCGCACTACCGCGCACAGCGGAGCGCATACCGCACAGCGGTCAACCAATACTGCTGGAGTGAAGCAGACCGCGCATACGTCGATACCGTCCGGGACGCATACGGCTATGCGCGCAGTATGCAATATCTGACGGAACGCCATGCGCAGGCGCTGGAACAGTACGAGGCCCGGAGTCGTGCCGGGAAACCGGCGAAAAAGCCCGCGCCGCTGCACCTGCCCACCTATGAACAGTACCTCAGCCGCAAGCGCATCAGCGTCCAGACCAATACGCTGGCGCTGCTGTACGATGCGGCTCCGCCGGAGCGGCAGGCAGATGCCCTGCGCTTCCTGCTGGACAATGTGACCGATGGGGTATACGTGTCCGGCACCCCGGCCAACCGCACCACGGGTGCGCCTTCGGAGGAGGAGGCCCCCGGCGGCTATGTGCGCATCGGATCGCCGTTCTTCATGTATTTTGCATTGCAGACATTGTATAAATATGGCCATGACCGGCTGGCACTGGAAACACAGCGCCGGGCATGGGGCGAATTTCTCGACAGCGGGCTGACCACCTGTCTGGAGACGTTCAAAAAGGGAGAAACATGGACCCGGAGCATCGCTCACGCGTGGTCGGCAAGCCCTGCACAGTTTATGGTGCAGGAAGTCCTGGGCATCCGCCCGGTAAAGCCGGGCTTTGCGGAATTTACCGTGGAGCCGAAAACCGACGGACTGGATTTTGCATCCGGCTCGGTGCCGACACCGTCCGGCCGCATTGAAGTGCAATGGCACAAAAATGCCGACGGAACACTGAACCTCACCTGCCGCGCACCCAAGGGCTGCAAGCGGGTCTGAATACGGAGGATATACACATGAAAAAAGCACTTTCTGCATGGACCCCGGTTGTCGTGGAGGACCGGGCCGACGGCTTTACCCTGCGGGTGTGGGGCCGGAGCTATACCTTTGACAACGCCATCCTGCCCACCTCCATCACCAGCCGGGACGGCGAACTGCTGGATCGTCCGGTGAAGCTGGTGCCGGTATTTGGCGACCGCACCGAGGAATGGACGGAGATCACCCATGCGCTGGTATCGGCCGATGAAGAAAAAGCGGTGGTGTCGGTGTCTGCCACGGCGGGTAACGTGGTATTCAGCGGAACGGTGACGGCAGAATACGACGGATTTGTGCGGATGGATCTGCAGCTGTGCAACTTCTGGCAGTTTTCCGACGACGATCTGGCCGTGCCGAAGCTGACGGGGCTGACGCTGGATGTGACCATGAACGAGGCACATTCCGGTCTGTTCCACTATTGGCCCAACGACAAAACCAGCATCATCCCGGCCAAGGACGTGATGAACAGCGGTCATCTGGCCTGCGGCGACTATCCCTTCAAGCCGTACGTGATGTTCGGCAATGAGGAGGCCGGGCTGGGCCTGTTTCTGGGCGAGTCCCACAAGGGCTTCTGTCTGAACGACGAGGACCGTTGCATTTCTGTGACCGGGGAAAACGGCAAGGCGCGGATGCAGATGCATATTTTTGACCGGATGCCCGACGCATGGGGCGGCGAAGCCGACCGCTGGGTGGCCGCACTGCCGCCGCTGTGCTTCACCATCGGTTTTCAGGCGACCCCTGTCAAGCCGGTGCACGTGTCCGACGTGGACTACAAGTATTTCCACTACGGCGACAAGGCCATCCGGGATCTTGCGGCGGTGGGCAAGCTGAACGATGCGGAATATCTGGTGAATAAACTGACCGAGGCCGGTGTGCGCCGTCTGGTCCTGCACGAGCAGTGGTCGACGATTCAGAACTACGGTCTGCCGGCCAACCCGGACTACTACAAGAAGCTGGTGGCGGCCTGCCACCGGAACAACATCCGGGTGATGGTGTACTTTGGCTACGAATGCTCCACCCTGCACCCCGCATTCAACGCAAATGCTGAAAAATGGCTGATCCGCACCGGTGACGGTCACTTTACCGGCGGCTGGCAGCGCAAACCCCATCAGCGCGCATACATGGTCTGCTATCGCGGCGGTTACGCCGAGGAACTGCGCCGCCGTGTGGCCTATGTGATGGATGAGCTGGGCGTGGACGACATCTACACCGACGGTACCTTTGTGCCGTGGGAATGTGCCAACGAGGCCCACGGCTGCGGTTGGCGCGACAGCAAGGGCGAACTGCAGCCCTCTTATCCGGTGCTGGCGGTACGTGAACACGTGAAACAGCTGTACGAACTGGTGCATGAGCGGGGCGGCATCATCGATACACACCAGAGCACCTGCTGTATGATGACCACGCTGAGTTTCTGCGACAGCATTTTTGACGGCGAAAACATTCAGGATCAGCTGCACAAGGATAATCTGGATTTTCTGGACATGGCAGCGTTCCGTACGGAATATATGGGCTACAATCTGGGCGTACCGGCCAATTTTATCGCCTATACCAACGAGGAGCGCCCGATGGGAGCGCTGGAGGGCCTTTCCCTGCTGCACAATGTGCATTGCCGTTCTTGGTCCTTCTCCGATCTGGACTATATGCAGAAGATCTGGCGGATTTTCGATGACTACCGGCTGAACGATGCGGAATGGGTGCCCTACTGGCGCAACGACGTAGTGACGGCGGATGCACCCCGTGTTACGGTATCGGCCTACAAGGAAGCGGGCGGTGCCGTCACGGTGGTGGCTATGAATGCCGATGCCAATTGCGCAGAAACTACGCTCCGGGTACCGGCACACTGCACCCGGCTGACCGATCTGCTGACCGGGGCGCAGTACCCGGTGGAACACGGCGCAGTCACCGTTCCGGTCGAACTGTGTCTCCTGCACCTGCTCCGGGCGGAATAATATCATTGCACGATCCCGAAAGCGCATCGCGGTTCTCCGCGGTGCGCTTTTTTGTTTCATGTCAATGGTTGGGGGCTGCCCTATGGAAGAACACAGCGCGCAGAGGGTGTAGGGGAGGCAATCTGCCGCCCGGAATCCATGACACGAACAGACGTCCGGCACATTGCCGCCCTGCCGGGGAAATCTCGGCAAAGTATCCCGACGTTTGAAATGCACCGTTTCCTGCGGTGCAAGGGTGGTGTTGACAGAATGGCCGGGATTTTGTATAATAATATTTGTGACACGGGAAAACGGAATCTGTCCGTTCCGGTCACGGATTCGCCCCCTGAAACTGATAAACAGGCGATACGGTACGCAGCCGCGGGATCGTTTCGCCGGAAAGGGACGTTTTTGTTATGAAAAAAATGCATCCGCCAACAGGTTCCCTCCTCATCCGTCTCGGTGGGATGACCCTTGCAGCATTGCTGTGTGCCGTCGTCTTGCTGGTGATGCCCGCAAAGTTTGAGTATCTCTACGCGGAGGCGGTCATCCCGGCCTTCCGGCTGCCGGTGGTGCTGGGTTCCGCTGCAAAAGACAACCTCAATGCCCTGCCCAGACCGCAGCTGCGTACGGAAATGACCGTATCCATCCATGCCGACAATGAACTGCGCCAGATGACCGTCACAGGCGGCACCGTCGGCGATGTGCTGAAAGCGGCCGGGATCACGGTCGGCAAGTCCGACCTGTGCGCTCCGTCGGTCGGTACCAAGGTTGTGGACGGTATGAAAATCGTCATCAGCCGCGTGACCTACGAAGAAATCGTGACGACGGAAGAAATTCCCTTCACGACGGTGACGAAGAACGATTCCACCCTGTCCAAGGGTGTCACGCAGGTGACGCAGAACGGCGTCAAGGGTGAACGGACCATCGTGACCCGCGTGACGAAGATCAACGGCAAAGTCATCAGCCGCCAGCAGATCTCCAACACCGTGACCAAAGCAGCCGTCAACAAAATCGTCCGGGTGGGTACCAAGAAGCCTGGTACGGCACCGTTTTACGGGCTGGATGCGCTGATCCTCAAGCAGCAGAAGTACGTGGGCTACGGGGCCACGCCCGGCACCACCAAATGGCGCGCTTCGGTCAGCGGCAACACCATCACCGATCAGTTCGGCAACAAGGTCAAATTCGTCAAAAAGCTGACCGGCTCGTGTACGGCCTATTATACCGGCACCACTACGTCGCGCGGCTACAAGGCGCAGTACGGCATCGTGGCGGTGGACCCCAAGGAGATCCCCTACGGCACCCGGATGTTCATCTGCTCGCCGGACGGCTCGTTTGTGTACGGCTATTGCGTGGCGGGTGACACCGGTGGCTTCATTTACAACAGCAATACGCTGGTGGATCTGCGGTACAACACCAAGGCGCAGTGCTGGGACTTCTTTGGCCGCCGCAATATGTGCGTGTACATTCTGGAATAATTGCATCGTTTCCCCCATCGGCTTTGCGGTCGGATGGGGGATTTTTCTGCCAAAACGGTGAAAATGATCTGCAGAATCTTTGCAGACCCGGCAAAATCCCTGCATCGGAAGTTGACAGCGGAGCCGAAATTTTGTATAATAACATTTGAAACACAAAGGAACAGAGGTTGGTCGTTCCTGCTGTGGCTTCAGCCCCCAAAATCACGAACAGGCGACACGGTGTACATACCGCGGCACCGCTTCGCCGGAAAGGGACGTTCTTGTTATGAAGAAAATGCATCCGAAAACAGACTCCCCCCTCATCCGCATCGGCGTGATGACGCTCGTATCCCTGCTGTGCGCTGTCATATTACTGATCGTGCCTGCAAAATTTGAGTACCTCTATGCGGAGGATGTCATCCCGGCGTTCAAGCTGCCGGTGGTGCTGGGCTCCGCCGCGAAAGACAACC
>JAFTRF010000012.1 GCA_017462405.1 Clostridia bacterium
CCCCATCAGAATCAGCACGGCCGTGATGCCGATGTACACGATCAATCCGATGCCCAGACCGCGCAGAAAACGCTTGATGTCTACCGAAAAGTGCAGGCGACCGAGGAACAGCTGAATGACAAGCCACAGCACGACGCCAGCATTCAGCGCAAGGGAGAGTTGCATTGCGGAGTCTGCGACTTTGGCCTCGCCGCTGACAATCAGGTACAGCAGCCCCATCACCAGCGGAATACCCAGTATGATGCCACACCCGGTGGCCGGTGGCTGCGATCCGGAATCACTATACAAAAAAATCCATCGTCTCATGATATACAAAAAAACCTCCTTTGAAAAAATCAGTTGATATCCGGATGTTAACATAAAATTGTACAAATGTAAAGAAAACTACAAAGCACATGGGGAGGAAAGCAAATGCACCGGGTCTTTGGAAAAAAAGAAGAAAATGAATCTTATCTGGACCGGAGAGGTGCCTACCTGATTCCGATCCGGGACGACATGGTCGCTGTGGTCCGGACGCCCAAGGGTTATTTTCTGCTGGGCGGTGGCATGGACGACGGCGAGACGGATGTGCAGTGCATCCGGCGCGAATGCATGGAAGAAACCGGCTGCGCGGTCGGGGTGGGGGAGCGGGTTTGCTCTGCCGAAAAATACGGCAAACACCCCACGCTGGGCTGGTTTCATCCGATACAGACGTATTATCTGGGGGAATTGCTGCGGCGGGAGCGTATTCCGGAAGAGGACGATCACCGGCTGGAATGGGTGACGTACGAAGAAATCCGGGGACGGATGTTCTCGGATATGCAAGGCTGGGCCATCACGCAATGCTTTCAGCGAAAACTGGAGAAGGAAAGGGAAAACCGATGAAGATCAAGGAAATCATCCGGAATTGCCGGGGAATGCTGAACTGGAGTCTGCCGGAACTCGAATTGACTCAAGGGCGCGGGCAGATCCGGTGGGATATGAAGAAAAACACCATTTTTTATCGGCCGTTGACGGAAGAAGGTGTGACCGACGCGCCGGAGAACGATATACGGATGGGGGTCACGCTGGTTCCGACGAAAAAAATCAAGGCTTGCCGACGGCGGGTACTGCGGGCACTGAGGCAGCTGCCCATGACCGACCGGACAACCATTCCGGACGGTACATCCTGTGAGCATTATCTGATCTGTACCAGAGGAAACAAGACGCGGTACTATGCCGGTGTCCGACGGGAGGACGGCGCTGCCGCGCAAAATCCCGTGGATCCGGCCTTTACGGAAATTTATGAAACGCTGTCGGTATTCTGCGATTTTACGGACGCGGCAGATTACGATTGCGCTCTTGCTCCGGCCGAATGCGGAGAAGCGCCTGCAGACCCGGATGAGACGGTGTGGATTTGCGTCTGCGGTCATCCGAACCGCATGATTGATACGACCTGTGCAAAATGCGACAAGGCGCAGTAACGGAACTGCCCAAACGCATCACGGCTCCGCACGGAGAATCTGATGACGCACCCATTGCAGCAGGTCGTCGTATTTCATGGTGCCTGCGGCGACAGCCAGCCCCACACGGGCGACTTCTTCGTTGGTGGGGCAGAGACGCACACCGTTGATTTCCAGAAAAATCAGCATAACGAAAATGCCGATGCGCTTGTTGCCGTCCACGAACGCATGGTTGGAAATCAGCGCATAGCCCAGCCGTGCGCCTTTTTCGATCACAGTGGGGTACAGATCCTGCCCGCCGAAGGTCAGAAATGCGGATTCCAGCGCGCTGTCCAGCAAACCGGGGTCGCGTACATTCGGATCCCCGCCGGTTTCATCGGTCATCATCCGGTGCAGGGCAAGCACCTTTTCGGAAGTCAGTCGGATCATTTTGCCAGCTCCTCAAAAGCGGGACGGTAGCGCTCCAGAATGCGTACCGCCGCAAGGTCAATTTTTTCTTCGTCGGTCATGTCGGTAGCAGCAGCGACCGGCGCAGTATTTGGTTGGTTTGCAGACATAGGGGATACCTCCTGTGAAAATGCGTTGAAGTTGAGATTTAAGTGATTGTGTTTATAGGGAAGAAGGGAATTTTATGGCCGGGAAAAAGAATGTTTCCGTGTACCTCAGCTATCTGCTGCGGCATCACCCGGAGGACATCGGGCTGGACATGGACCGCCACGGATGGGTATCGGTCGATGCATTGATCGACGGCATCTGCCGCAAAGGAAAGCACACCATCGACCGGACGCAGCTGGAGGATATCGTGGCACAGGATGAAAAGGGACGCTACCGCTTCAATGAGGAGCATACCCGCATCAAAGCTTGTCAGGGGCACAGCATCCCGTGGGTGGAACCAGAAATGGTATACATGGCACCGCCGCAATGGCTGTACCATGGCACGACCACCTCGGCGGCCAAGAAAATCGAACACAGCGGTGCCATCCTGAAAATGAAGCGCCATGCGGTCCATCTGCAGGATGCATTGCCGAAAGCATGGCAATCTGCCATCCGTTGGGAACTGACCCCGGTGGTACTGAAGATCGATGCCCGCCGGATGCACGAAGCCGGATATATTTTCGGCAAGACGGACAACGATGTATGGTGTACCGAGCGTGTGCCGGCAGAATTCATCGCAGAGCGGATTTATCACATCGGATAAACAAATGAAAAAGCACAGCCTGTCCGGAGAAGCACAGATCTCCGGACAGGCTGTTTTTGCATTCAGGCCGGGGAATTTTATTGTGCCGAGGATTACTTTCGTTTGCGCCAGACCGGGGGCGGACCGTAGATGCACTGGACCGGCGGACAGGGGTCGGAAGCATCGTACAGCATATCGCAGCAGAAACCGCAGAAGCGACAATACTTCTCGTATGGGTTCACTCGTTCGCCGCAATGACTGCAGGTGCGATTTTGACCGGTTTTGCCGGATTGCGCGCGTTCTTCGGGCCGGCGATCTTCAAGGATCAGCTTCATGTGCAAATGCTCCTTTCATGTTGCGGATCCATGGAAAGTTCAGCGGTTGTTGAACTTACGGATCCGATCTCTATAATCATCGTAAATGGTTTCTGCGGATGCACCGCAGCGCGGACAATATTTGTTGGTATTCCGCATTTCAAAGCTGTCCCACTGATAAGCGCAGGCAGTACATTTGTGGGTACGCTTGATGGGTGGGGCATAAATGCACTCAATATCCCATGGATCGACCGGTTCGGGCACATAGACGCCCACGCCACGGCGGGTACCGCAGCAACGGCAATATTTTTCGCCGTTCTGCAGCATCGAACCGCAGTGACCGCAGATGTTGTCGTTCCGGGGCTGCGTGGTCTGGTTGCGGTTTTCGGGCCATTCATTTTCAATAATCAGTTTCATATGTATGTTCTCCTTTGTTTTCAAACAATTGTTTCATACAGAGCATGGGCCGGTCTGTATCGTAATCCCATGTGTGTGCGGCATCGCCGCGGCAATAGCGCCGGTCGGTGCATGCCCGGCACGATGCGCACGATGCGGTGCGATCCCGTCGGAAAGCCTGAAAGCGCGTTTCCCAGATCTCCACAAAGTCGTCCTGTGCAATATTGCCCTGCACCAGTTCAGGTCGCCGCTCAATGTCCAGGCAGGAATAAATGTCGCCGTTGCACAGCACGCTGGCTACAAAAATGACGGAGCCGCAGATGAAATACGAATCCCGCACCATGTGTTCAAATTCCTCGGTCAGAAAATGCGCACAGCCGTAGGTGACATCCATCTCCACCTGTGCGGAAAACCGCTTGTCGCGGATATAGGTCAGCAGCGTGCGGAGTTGGTCCGCATCGAGCAAGAGATCGTTGTGACTCAGTGCCCGCCCGATGGGCTCCAGATTGATGGGACGCCACGAATCTACTCCGATTTGTACCGCCAACTCATACAGCGCATCCAGCTGATGGAAATTTTTCTTGTGCATCACGGAGGTGATCTGCGTGACAACGGTGCCCCGCGAAGCCTCCAGCAGATTGCGGATGCCGCGAAGGGAGCGTTCAAACGCGCCGGGGCGGTTCCGGAACCAGTCGTGCGTATCCTGCAGACCATCCACGCTGAACGATACGGAATTCAACCCGCTCTGCACCAATCGTCTGGCCATGTCCGGGTCAATTAAAGTTCCGTTGGAGGTAATGCCGCAGGTAAAGCCGTATTGCCGTGCGCAGGCAATGAGGTCACACAAATCGGGGTGAAGCAGCGGTTCGCCGCCGGTGAAACAAATCATGATGTTGTGTGGATCATAGGCTTCCGCGATGCGGCGCATAATCCGTCTGACATCATCGGCGGGCAGGTAGGTGTGGTTTTGCGGACAGGCACTGCTCCCGCAGTGCAGACAGGCCAGATTGCAGGCATCGGTCAGTTCAAAAAACAGATAGGTCAGCCGCGGATGTTCGTAAAGCTGGTCGCGCAGTACGGCCAGCCGCTCCATATCGGCTTGTTTGACGGTCATGGACAAGGAAATCACCTCTCTTTTCCTATTATAAAGCAAATGTGAGCAGGTGTAAAGAGCAATTGTAGAATTGCGGAGAAAACGGCCCTTGTCATGCTGCATCCGGATATGCTATAATATACCATAAACAAAGGAACGATGTGCAGGAGGGATCTGTATGAATTGGGCGCACTGCTGTTTTGAATGGAACATCCGGCAGCCGGGGGAGGCATTCCGCGCTTGCAGCGGTACAGAATGCGTGATGCAGGCTGTTTTTGCAGATAAGCAGATCATCGTGACCGTGAAATACGATTTCAACGAAACGCCGTTGACGCTGACCGCTGACGCAAAGTCCGGGGATGCAGTCCGGCTGATTCTCCGTCCGTACCGGATCGAACTGTATGTCAACGGTCGCCTGAGCGATGAGGAATGGCCCTGCGGACAACATAAATTGGCATCGTGCGTGCTGACCGATTGCGGAAGCGGTCTCCGTGTGCAGCCGTGGCCGGAGGAAAAGCAATGCGAACCGGCAGTGCTGGGAACTTTCCGGAATGCGGAGGGCTGGAAACCGGAGGAAAACGTCTTCGTCGGGGATTGTATGCCCTATTGCCGCAACGGGGTGTATCACGTGCTGTACCTGAAGGACCGCCACCATCACCGGAGCAAATGGGGACGGGGGGCGCATCAATGGAGCCAAATCTCCTCCGAAGATATGCACCATTGGCAGATCCACCCGATGGCGGTGGAAATTGACGACCCCGCAGAAGGGTCGATCTGCACCGGCTCGTGGATCGAGGCTGGCAAAGAGCAATATCTGTTTTATACGATCCGGATGTGTGACGGCAGTCCGGCGACCATCTGCCGCTCGGTGTCCACGGACGGATTTCATTTTGAGAAAGACCGGACGTTCTCCTTTATTCTGAGTGACAAATACAAGCCTGCTTCTGCGCGGGACCCGAAGGTATTCCTGGGGGCGGACGGGCTGTATCATATGTTTGTGACCACCTCGTTGCGGAAGGAACGGGTCGGCTGTCTGGCACATTTGGTATCGGAGGATCTGAACCGGTGGCAGGAGATGGAAGAGCCGATTTATATCGCACCGGATTGGCGGGGTGAACCGGAATGCCCGGATTATTTTTACAAGGACGGCTGGTATTATCTGGTGTACAGCCTGCGCGGTACAGGGTATTATCAGTATTCGCGTCAGCCTTTCACCGGGTGGCAGACACCGGAAAATCCGGTCATTCCCTGCAAATCCGTCCCGAAGGCGGCAATCTGGCGGGACCGGTTGATTTTTACCGGCTTTGACGGCGGCGGAGTCTATGCAGGAACGATGACCTTCCTTGAGGCCGAGGTGCAGGAAAACGGATGCCTGCAATTCAGAAAACCTTGGGCAGATGTAGAAAAGGAGTCTGTATATGATTGAAAAGGACGATTGGCGGCTGACGGCCGGTCCGATACTCGGACGGGAAGAAAAGCTGAAGCATATACCGCTGTACAAGATCCCGTTTGTGCCGCTACCGGACAGATGGAATCATGACCATTGTGCGTTTTGCTGGGCGAAATTTTGTCTGCATGAGGATTGCTTGCAGAGCGGTTATTGCACGCAGCCACAGAACACGGTCGGCGCGGACTGGATCTGCCCGGAGTGCTATGAGGATTTCAAAGAACTATTTGGCTGGACACTTTGCGGGGAGAAATGAGCCGATGAAAAAACAGGAGAAAATGGACATCATCCGGCGGGCGATGGATGAAAAAGTCATGTGCCGGTGCTGGTTTACCTACGACCCGGATTATTTCTACTATTATCCCAATGCAGTAAATGAGAAATTTATACTGGGACAGGAAGAAGATGGCTTCATACTGAATGGGTATTGCATCCGCAAGCTGTCGCAGTTGAAAAAAGCCGAACTCAAGGACGACAAATGCAATGAAATCAACCGGATGTTTGGTCTGACGGAGCAGATCGTCTGTCCTGATGTGGATATTACCAGCTGGCAGAGTATTTTTACATCGTTGTCCCGGATGGATACATACATCCAGATTGAGGATGCCGTCAATGACCAATTTCTCATCGGAAAAGTGGAGCGGGTACTCAGAAGCAAGCTGCTGTTCTGGCCGTTTGATGCAGACGGCGTATGGGATGAGGAACCGTGGGAAATTCCGTATGCACAGATTACTTCGGTGCAATGGGGCACACGGTACGCAATCGGATGGAAACGCTATATGGATGCGCAGAAACAGCGTCCCGATGCATAAGAAAAGATGGTGATGCAATGAAACGGATTCTCCGCACCTTGCGGTGCATTTTCGGGTGGATCGTAACCGTTTTTTCCGGGCTGATGTGCTGGAGCGGCTTCATGTGTACGCTTGCGGCATTGTTCGGATTGCTGGAAATCGAAAGCTTCGGAGAATGGCTGGTGTCTCTGATGTGCTATGTGCTGTTTACGGTCACTTCTGCGATGCTGTTCCGGTTGGGTCTGCGCATCAAGAAAATGCCGGACAAAAAGCAGACAATCAAAGCAGAAAAGGTGAATGTATCCCCGACAACAAATGAGCCGGAAACAAAGCAGCCGCCTGTGACACCGGAAAAAACATTGCCCACTGCAGAACAAGTCCCGCCCGCCGGAAAACAGGCGGAAGTGCCTGCAGTGCAAAAAGCGACCGAGCGGGAAGCGCTGGCAACGTTTTCGCCGGAAGAACAGCGGCGTTTTGAAGACCGCCGGTATCAGTATACGCAGGATACCGGGCGGGACGGACGCACACCGGAAGACGCCGCCAAAGTCCGGGATATGGTATTCGTCGATGGACGTCCGGTCGTCCGCGAAGTGGCCGAACGTATGCAGCAACTGCAAAAAGAGGACACACCGACCCCGTATACCAGAGCGCACCGGCCGTTTGAGATCAGCGGCCCCTGCAATAACAGCGTCTTCGAGCAGGAATCGGCGCGATTTTTGTATCTGTCGGGGGCACATCTGGCAGACAAGTTGGAATGGGGACAGGAGGAATATTTTGCGGTGGACACGGAGGAATGGAAACCGTATTACA
>JAFTRF010000145.1 GCA_017462405.1 Clostridia bacterium
CACAGGGCGGCTTCATCAATGCTACTGATCTGGCGGATTATCTGGTGAAAAAGGGTCTGCCGTTCCGTTCGGCATACAAAATCGTGGGGCAGATCGTGGCGCACTGCATCCGGGACGGAAAGGTGCTCGATAACCTGCCGATGGAGGTGTACCGCAGCTATTCCGACCTGTTTGCGGAGGACCTGTACCACGAAATTTCGCTGGAAACGTGCGTGGCCAAGCGCATCAGCGAGGGCGGCACCACCCCGGAATCGGTGGATGCCCAGATCGCATGGGTGCGGGCACAGCTGTAAGGAAACCCGGCTGAAACTGAATAATGCAAAACGCTCCGGCTGTCGTGCCGGGGCGTTTTTTGCGAAAGGGGGGTTATCGGCGGAGAAACTCGTGCGGCACAAAGCCCTCTCAGCCTTGCTTTGCTCGGCGCTCTCCCGGCGCAGATTCAGTGTAGGGGCGGCAACCTGCCGCCCGTGGTACTGTGGCATTTGCCGGGAGGTGTTTGTACGGATAGATACCGGGCGGCAGATTGCCGCCCCTACAAAACACGGCTGTACCGTTTCATATGTCCCCCGGAGGCCGGTTCTCCATCGGAATACCTTTACAAACCGGTCATTTTCTACTATAATATATGACATAAATATGTGTTATCCTGAAAGAATCAAATATAACACGCCGGGCAAGACCCGGCAATGGCATACAGGAGGAGTACCCATGCTGAAGCCCTTACTGATTATTATGAACCCCTGCTCCGGCACCCGGCAAGGCCCCCGGATGCTGGCGGAGCTGATCTCCTACTACCAGACACAGGGATACCAATGCACCGTGATGATGACGCAGAAATCCGGTGATGCCACCGAATTTGCCCGGATCTACGGCGGACAATACCCCCTCGTGATCGCGGTGGGCGGCGACGGCACCTTCAACGAGGTGGCCTGTGGCCTCATCAGCGGCGGACACAGCACCCCCATCGGCTACCTGCCGGCAGGCAGCACCAACGATTTCGCCAATACGCTGTCCCTGTCACCGGATCTGATGACTGCCGCCAAGGACACCATGACCGGAACCGTACAGGTGCTGGATGCGGGCGGCTTCAATGAACGGATGTTCACCTATGTGGCATCGTTCGGTGCATTCACCCGCGTGTCCTACGCCACGCCCCAGCAGTTCAAGAACACGATGGGCCATCTGGCGTACATTCTGGAGGGCGTGATGGAAGTGCCCACCCTGCGCGCGGTGGAAATGACCATTGAAACGGACGATGAGGTGCTGGAGGGCGACTATATCTTCGGTGCCATCAGCAATTCCACTTCCATCGGTGGTATGCTGAAGCTGGACCCCGGCACCGTGGACATGAACGACGGCAAGCTGGAATTGCTGCTGATCCGCAATCCGCAGACACCCATCGAACTGGGGCAGATCCTGCTGGCGCTCAATACGCGCGATTATGCATCCTGCAGCTGCATCCGCTTCGTCAGCACGAAAACCGTCTGCATCAAGGCCCGCAATGGGCTGATGTGGTCGCTGGACGGTGAGGGCGTCACTGCAGAGCGAGAGACGACCATCACCAACCTGCATAATGCACTGCGCGTCGTCGTTCCGCAGGGAAAAACCGTACCGACGAAAAAAGCCCCCTTTGACGACGAAGAAATTGAAGACCTGATTGGAAATCTGTGACGGGAAGGGCGGTTGTATTCCGCAGTAGGGGCTGCAATCTGCCACCCGTGGGTATCGTGATTTGCCGTGGGTTTATTTGTGCGTATAGATGCCGGGCGACAGGCCCATTTCATGTTCCGCATTTCGTAGGGTCCGGCATACCTGACGGTCTATGGAACGGGTACGATGCGTAAATTTCACGGGCTACCGAAACAAGACAACAAATAAGACGACATATAAAGGAGGAATCCGTATGCGAATGACCGAACTGATCGACCGGAAAAAGCGCGGATACGCGCTGACGGCGGAGGAACTGCGCTGGATCGTCCGCGGCTGCACCGACGGTACCATCCCCGACTACCAGCTGGCGGCGTGGGCGATGGCGGTGTGCTTCCGTGGCATGGACGAGGCCGAGACGGCCGTTCTGACGGAAGCAATGGCGGATTCCGGCGACCGCATCGACCTCAGCGCACTGGGGGATACCACGGTCGACAAACACAGCACCGGCGGTGTGGGCGACAAGACGACGCTGATTCTGGGGCCTGTCGTAGCGGCTGCCGGCGGTACCATCGCAAAGATGTCCGGCCGGGGGCTGGGTTTTACCGGCGGCACCATCGACAAGCTGGAGTCCATCCCCGGTTTCCGCACCGCGCTGTCCCCGGAGGAATTCCGGGCGCAGGTGCAGCGCATCGGGCTGGCGGTGGCAGGGCAGACCGGCCATCTGGCCCCGGCGGACAAAAAGCTGTATGCACTGCGGGACGTGACCGCCACGGTGGATTGCCTGCCGCTGATCGCCTCCAGTGTCATGAGTAAAAAGCTGGCGGCGGGGGCAAAATCCATTGTACTGGATGTCAAGGC
>JAFTRF010000013.1 GCA_017462405.1 Clostridia bacterium
TACATGGTCATCGGCCGTCGTCCTGCCGGTGTCAGGCTCTGCCTGCGCACCAGATCTGCCGTCCGTGTTGCCCGGTCAAAATACACCTGTCCGTTGATACGGTAATACCGGGTCAGTACCGTACATTTGTCCTCATCCCGGACTTCAATGCGCGCCGCGTCGTATGCCTCGTCCATCGCCGCTTCATCCCGTCCGATGGCGCGGCACACCCGTTCGGGCAATCCTGCGTGTCGTGCCATTTCCTGCACCTCCCGCACCCGCCGCCGGGACGCTATGATGATGTACGGCTGCTTCTGTACCTCCCGCTGCTGCGGGTCGCCAAAAAAGATGTTCAGCGGATCAATGTTTTCGCCACGGATTTCGCCCACAAACGGCATCCGTCCGTCGCCGATTACCTCTGTATCGTAGTAATAATGCAGGATGCCGCTGCCCAATGTGGCCGCATCGTCCATCATTTCCCGGTTAAGTCCGTCCTGATCAAGGTGTTCCCACAGCTGCTGTGCATAGTCCGTCAGGTCTCTTGCGCCCTGCACTGCCATGCCTGCATCGCCGCTGCCGTCTTCCTCCGCCGCATACGACAGCGCCACACTCTGGTTCAGCACCGCCGCCCGCTTGTGCCGGATAAACATTTCGACAATGTTAAATACCGGTCTGGGCAGATTCCGCGTTCTTGCCGTCGGCGCCGCCCATTGTTCCCCTTCCTTGAATCGGATGTACATCGGGAAATTTGTCCGGAATCCCATGCTCCGCTGGTATTCCAGCCCATTTTCATACTGCTGCCACAGTTCCGTTTCCGTATTCATCCGTTTTCCTCCTTACTCTGTGCGCTTCCCGTTGAGCCATTCCGACACGATATCCGCCGGAATCGCCAACCCTTCCTGTTCCTGCTTGACACTCTGCTGTTCCAGCGCCTCAATGCGCCGCTCCAGTTCTGCCAGCTTTTCCCGGTTTTTCTGCCACGGTGTCACCATACCATCACTCCGTTCTCCCACTTTTCTTCCTCCGTCGTCAGTTCCGGCGGCAGGATTTTCTTCTGCACCTTTTCTTTTTCCACCCACTGCACCTGCTGCGGCCGGATGTAATGCGCGATCGCCAGCGCCATCACCAGATCGTCGTGCGATCCGGACTGTGCTTCCCCCCGCCCCTTTGCATTCCGTACAAAGGTCAGCATTTCCTCCAACGTTGCCCGATCCGTCAAGGTATCCGTCTGATCCCGCACCACCTGCACCAAAGACGCCAGCATCAGCGGCCGGGTTACGGCAGTCGTTTTCACGCCGAACGATTCCGTCAGCCGGTGCGTGAAGCTGTCCTCCGTTTCCCGCACATACTGCTTCTCATATCCCAGCCGTTCCAGTTCCCGGATCGGATATGTGCTGAAATTGGCCTCGATACCGATCAGTGCCCGCCGGTAATACACCCCCAGACAATACATCTGTTGGGCGAATACATCCTCATCGTATGCACTGTGCAGCACCGCCACCTGTTTCCCGGTGCGGTTGTCCAGTACCTGCGCTGCAAAAAAGTCGCTGCCCTCCCGGGCCGTATCTGCCCCGATGACGTACGCCGCATCTTCCTCCGGCATCCGATACAGCACGATTTCGCCCGTATCGTCTTCCCGGAACACGATGCTTTCGTCCCGGATGACCCGTTCCGCCCGTACCGGATCGGTCATCATCTCAAACTCAAACCGTCCTCGTGTCCCCGTCTCCGTCAGCGACGCCAGCCGCCTTTGTACCGCCCGTGCGTCAAACATTGTCCGCCCGGATACACCCCATTGTCCCAGACAATACACTTCATAATAATATGGATCACTTTCCCGGTACCCCTCCAGTACCGCCCGGTATCCTGCATCCAGAAACGCATTGTCCCGGTAGGTTGAATGCACGATGACCGCATCCCGGCACCGCCGGTCAAAAAAACGGTGCTTCAGCCAATGATTTGCACTGATGGGATTAAAGCTGATGCACATTTGTTTTTCGGTATTTCCGCCGCGCAGACGCAGGTCCAGCTGATTGAAATCGCTTTCCCGCAGTTCGCTAGCCTCCTCGATCCAGATGTCTGTCAACTCGCCCCCGGCAAATGTCACCGATTTCAGTTTTTCCGGGTCATCCACGCCTACGAAAATCGCACTGTTGCCGTTTGGCTCGCACACGATCCGCATCTCCGATTCCGTCACCCGGAACCATTCCGTCAGCTTCCAGTTCCGGATGACCTGCCGCAGCAGCGCAAAGGTCGAGTCCCGGTTGGTCCGCTGCACCCGCCGCACCACCATCAGATTGCACATTTTCTGCGCCAGCAGCCGCAAAATACAGCGTTGCGCCAAAAAATAGCTTTTTCCACTGCCTGCGCCGCCGTAGCAAATCAGATACCGGCTCCTGCAATCCACATACGGCCGATATTTTTCATTGATGCACCCTTTCGTCAGTTCCAGCACCACCTCACGGACCTTCGCTTGTTTCACGTTCAGCCGTTACCCCTCCTTCCTCTGCCAGCCGCACTCGGATCACCGTCCGTTCCGTCGGTTGCTCCACCGGTTTTCGCCGGTCATCCGCCTGATCCGCCAGCTTCTGCAAATATTCTGCCGCCGTCTTGTCCCCCTCCAGTGCCTTGCGCCCGATGGCCAGCACGATGGCCTGCGCCACCGTCAGCGTACCGTCGTCTTTGCGTCGCCCGTTCAGCTGGCCTGCAATGGCCTCTACCGCATCCGCCGACACTGCCAGCTTCTCCCGCCCGATGCGCCGGCTCAGTACCCGCGCCGCCACCTCCTGCAAGGATCCATTTTTCGCTGTCCCCATTCCCCTGCTACACCTCCTCTACCCGGCGGAAGCTTCCGGAAAAATACCACTCCTCCAGTTCCCCTGCTGTGATGCCCGTACGCACCATCTGCCGCAGCTCTGCCCGTTCTGCGTCGTTCAGCAGTTCCGGATGCGCCGCCGCATAAGCCAGTCCGTCCTCCACATCGACCCGGATGCCGCGCTGTGCGCCGAAGCCATTATACACGATCCGCTTCCCGTACATACGGTCCCAGCGCCTCCCGCACCCGCGCTTCGCTGCGCTGCAAAATTTGTCCGATCTGCCGGATGCTCAATCGCCGCAACGCCTCCGCGCCGTTGTACCGGCCCAGATACCACAAGCGGATGAAATATACCGCATCACTGTCCAGCGGGCGATGCGGATCGCCTGTCGGCATAAATGTCATATGTGCCACTCCTTTTCTTATCGCTTCATTTTGTTGCTTTTATTTCGCATCATCCACGCATAAAGCAACATTTCAATGTCATTTTCCATAATTCTTTCTGCTGCACCTCATTTCGTTGCACAACGCTCGTTCCAATTGCTTCATTTTGTTGCCATAAAGCAGCAAACATTCCGTTGCAGTTCCACAAATAGAACGCTTCGTTTTGTTGCCTTTCAAATAAAATACCTTCGCTCCGACATAGAACACCTCTCCGCTCCTTCAAAGCATCGCAGTATTCTGTATCTCCGTGTATTCTTTTTTCCCGGCCTCGTAACGTTGCGAAATGAAATTCCTCATTTCGTTGCGTTTTATTTCACGTCCGCTTCGTTATGTTGCATATTGTAGCATCGTTTCCCGATTCTGTCAATACAATGTTGCGCAAATATTTTCGTAATTGCTTCATTTTGTTTACACTTCCAAAAAGCGACCTGCATCTTTCGATTTTTCGCAACACTTTGTATATTTTCATTTCTTTTTGTATTGTTCCACGCTTCATTTCGTTGCCTTGTTTTACGTATTATATCTTAAGCCCATAGCGCAACGATTCATTGCATCATCATTTGCTACATTCCGTTGCGTATTTTCTGACAGCTTTTCCACTGCTTTCAACATCTTTCCACTAGTTTTCCTGTGGAAAATGTTAATAAATCGTTGCAAAATCCGGAAAAATCAAAAAAATTTGAGCTTTTTTCGTTTTAGGGCTTGTAAAAGCAACGCTTTGTTGCTATACTGAAAACAGAATATACACGTCAGGAGGTGTGACCATATGGACGCTCTGCAGCGCCTGCGGAAAAGCCGCGGCTATTCCCAGCAGCAAATTGCGGATGCACTGGGCATCAGCCGTCAGACTTACAGCAACTATGAACTTGGCAAACGCGAAGCCAACTACGAAACCCTGCGCCGGCTCGCCGATTATTTTCATGTATCCGTTGATACGCTTCTGGGTACACCCGAACCGGAAATGCCGTCCAATGCCATATCGGTTGCACAGGTTCCCCTGATCCCCGTTTACGGCCGCATTGCGGCGGGTGCGCCCATTCTGGCCGCCGAGGAGATCATCGGGTACGAACCGGCAGAAGGCATCAAAAACCCCGAAGAATATTTTTACCTGTCGGTCCGGGGCGACAGTATGATCAATGCCGGCATTCCGAACGGTTCGCTGGTGCTCCTGCACAAGCAGGACTTTGCCGAAAACGGGCAGATCGTCGCCTGTCTGGTCGGTGGAGACAGCGCCACGCTGAAACGCTTCAAGCGCATCGACAAAACCGTCTTTCTGATGCCGGAAAACAGCAACTACGAACCCATCATCGTCAGTGTGGACGACTTCAAAACCGGTGTCGCAAAAATCTGCGGTGTTGCGGTGGAGGTACTCCAACGCAAACGTCTGATCTGACCCTGTTTACCGCACGGAGCTTCCAGCCCGTGCGGTTTTTTATTTTTATCCGAAGGAGCATTCTCTCATGCCTTTTTCCAAGATCTGTGGCATCATCTGCGAATACAATCCGTTTCACAACGGACATCATCTCCAGCTGACTCAGCTGCGCCGGGACGGCGGAGCCGCCATTTCGGTACTCAGCGGTTCCTTTGTCCAACGCGGTGAACCGGCTATCGTTGCACGTTCTGCCCGTGTTGCCGCTGCCCTGCGCGGCGGTGCCGATCTGGTGCTGGAATTGCCCGCCGTCTGGGCCTGTGCCGGTGCAGAACGCTTTGCCTCCGCCGGTATTGCCATTCTCAACGGACTCGGCTGTGTGGATGAACTCTGGTATGGCAGCGAACATCCCGACGCAGACCGCCATCTGCACGTTGCCCGTCTGCTTGATACCCCTGCTTTTACGCACGCCCTGCGTACGCATCTGGCAACCGGCTGCACCTTTGCCGCCGCACGGAGCGCCGCCACTGCACAGCTGACCGATGCAGCCACCGCGGAACTGCTCGCCTCCCCCAACGACACCCTCGGCATTGAATACTGCAAAGCCATCCTGCACCAGCACAGCCCCATTCACCCTCACCCCATACTCCGGGAAGCCGCCCCCCACGACAGCACCGTCACCCGTAGCGGCATCGCCTCCGCTTCCCTGATCCGCGCCCACCTGCGCGCCGGGCAAGTACCGGAGGAACTGCTCCCCGCTGAAACGGTTCCGCTGCTCCGCCAGGTATTGGCCGGACAGGGCGGTCCCTCCGACGCCTCCTTGCTGACACGAGCCGTATTGGCACGTCTGCGCAGCATAACCCCGGAGGAGGCGGCACTTCTGCCGGATATATCTGAAGGTCTGGAACGCCGTCTCCTGCAATCGGCCCGGACCGCCGCCACACTGGAGGAACTCTACGACACCTGCAAAACCCGCCGCTATACCCATGCCCGCATCCGCCGTCTGGTCTGGGCAGCCATGCTGACCATCACCGAGGCAGACCAGTCGGCTCTGCCCCCCTACATCCGGGTGCTCGGTCTGACCGGGCGCGGGCGTCAGATTCTGAACCGCGCCAAAACCACCGCCACACTCCCCATCGTGACCCGTCCCGGAGAGATCCGTCACCTTTCGTCGTTTGCCCGGCGTGTCTTCCAGCTGGAATGCATCGCTGACGACCTGTGGGGCTTGTCGGTTCCGTCCATTCAGCCTTGCGGTCGCACATTCACCGACCCGGTGATTTTTGTGCCGTAATGTTTTTGCTTTGCCAACCAAAGCGGCCGCAGACTTTTCCCATTTCTGCATTATTGTCCATTTACAGCTTTATCGAATGATGTTATAATTTTGTCAAACCGTGACCGTTTTCTCCCAAAATATTCGAAAGGTGTGTTTTTTTATGTGGTCTCGTGCACTTCTGAAAACCAACGCCAAGCAGCGTCTCGCCCGCTACCATTGGTACGGCGTGCTGGTCTGCCTGCTGGCCGCCCTGCTGGGTGCATCCTCCATGCCCTCGCTGGAATTTGAATTCAACGGCGAATCATCCGGAGATCTGGAAAGCTATTTCAGCCAGCTTTCCGAAGAAAGCCTGCTGATTGCGGTCATCATCCTCGTGGTGTCCGTCGTCGTACTGCTGGTCGCGCTGGCCTTTCACCTGCTGGTATCCAATCCCACCCACGTTGGCTTTGCCCGCTACTTCATCTCGGCCCGTGAGGTGAAGACCCCCGTTTCGGAATTGTTCGCCGCATTCCGCAGCAACTACGTCAACACGGCTACCGTCATGTTCACGAAAGACTTGTATGTCTTTCTTTGGACGCTGCTGTTCATCATCCCCGGCATCATCAAGGAATACTCCTACTTCATGGTTCCCTATCTGCTGGCAGAAAATCCCGAAATGGACAGCGACCGTGCCCTGCAGCTGAGCAGTGACATGATGGTTGGCCACAAGATGGAGTTGTTCGTGCTCCGGCTCTCCTTCATCGGCTGGCAGATCCTCTCCGCGATCACCTACAATATCCTCGGCATTCTGTATGTCGCACCGTATTATACCGCTACGATGGCTGAATTTTACGTCGCCGTCCGTTCTGAGGCTTTTGCCCGCGGTCTGACCTCGCAGAGCGAGTTGCCTTTCGTCTTCACCTGATTTTCTCAACAGCATAAAAAGCCGTCCCGCAATCGCAACGGGACGGCTTTTTTCATGTAAATATCGCTTGGTTTCTTAATCTGACCGCAAGATTTTGTACCCGGCACCCCCCCCTCTTGCCTACAGGGAGAGGGACAATACTCATCAGAACATGGCGGAAGGATTTCTCAGCGAAGCCCATGAAAAAACTTTACAGGATTTTTCGAAAACGTAGGGACTTGATTTACGTCCTCCGGTTGCTTCTCTTAATTGGTTGAATTGCGATAATGGTATCCACGATTGCACAAAAAAGAGGCACTGCGTCGTCCGCAATGCCTCTCGTTGATGCATATTACAGCTTTTCCAATACCCGCAGCAGCAGATCCCACGTCCGCGCGGCGGAAGATTTGCTCATCCGCTCACGGGAGGTATGAATGTCGTGCATTTCTGGGCCAAAGGATACTGCGTCCAGTCCGGGCAGCTTCTCGCCCAGCAGACCGCACTCCAGTCCTGCATGAATGACCTCGACCTTCGGTTTTTTGCCGGTCTGCTCCTCGTAGCACTGCACCAGCAGGTCCCGCACGCGGGACTCCGGACGGTACTCCCATGCCGGATACTCCGATACAAATTCGATGCTGCCGCCGTGTGCACGGGTAATGTCTGCCAGCCGATCCTTCAGCTTGGCTTTCTCGGCACCCACATTGCTCCGCAGCGATACCACCGCCGATACTCCGCTGTCGTCCGTGGTCAGAATACCCAGATTCAGCGACGTCTGCACCAGATTGGGAATGACCTCCGACATCTGCTGCACACCGTTCGGCTGCGTTGCCAGCTGATCCACGATTTCCGCCGACCGTTCCGTGGAAAAGGCCGGTGCGTCATTGGCCACCGTCCGGGCCGTGATGACCAGTTCCGGTTCTGCCACCGCATACGCCGCCGTATATTCCGCATGGGCCGCCGCCACGATGTCCGCCACAGCGGCACCATTTTCCGGCACCACCACAGCCTCCGCCAGCCGGGGGATGGCATTGCCCTTGCTGCCGCCATTGATACGCACCAGGCGCAGCGCCCCCAGGCGCTTCAGCACATTGGCCAGCAGAATGTCTGCATTGGCCTTACCCTTGTTGATGTCGCCGCCGGAGTGACCGCCGCTGGCACCGTCCACCTTGATGGCCCATGCCTCGCCGTCCGCCGCCGTTTTGTTACCATCCCAGCGCAGCTGTGCCGTACAGCCGCCCGCACAGCCTGCCGTAAATACGCCTTCATCCTCGGTATCCATGTTCAGCAGCACCCGCGCCGTCAGCGGCGACGGATCCAATGCCACTGCACCGTCCATACCGGTTTCCTCGTCCACAGTCAGCACGATTTCCAGTGGCGGATGCTTCAGCGTATCACAATCCAGCAATGCCAGCGCGCATGCCACCGCAATTCCATCATCGCCGCCCAGCGTGGTGCCGTCGGCCGACATCCAGTCGCCTTCTTCCACCAGCCGGATGCCCTCCGTGGCCATATCCAGCGCACAATCCGGGTCTTTTTCGCACACCATGTCCAGGTGTCCCTGCAAAATCACCGCCGGATGATCTTCATAACCGGGGGTTGCCTTCTTGAAGACGATGACGTTGTTGCACGGCTCCTGAATCACCCGCAACCCCCGCTCCTGTGCAAATTGTACGCAATAATCACTGATCGCCTTGGTGTTGCCCGATCCGTGAGGAATGTTGCACAGCTGCCGGAAATGCGCCAGTACCGCCTCGGCGGAACCTTTTTTGTAGTTATTCATGCGACTTGCTCCCTTCTGTGTATGAATGTCCGGATGATGCCCGGTTTAGTTTACCGTTTCGATGTCCACCTTATCGTAGATATCTGCATAGTCGATCGTCATTTTTTCCATTTCCTTCTCGACCAGTGCTTCCAGATCCTCGAAGAATTCGTCGTCGTTGAAGATCGTCACAAAATTCTCCCGCTGGAATTCCTCGTCGATTTCCAGACGCTGGATGATGTGGTAGCCGTAGGTGGTTTCCACCGGCTCACTGATGCCATTGATGTCCAGCGCGAAAGCAGCCTTTTCAAACTCCTCGACCATCTCGTCGTAGGTGAACACATAGCCGTCCGGATTGGACTCCATGCCGGGATCTTCGCCATACTCCTTGATCAGCTTGTCGAAGTCCTCGCCATCGGCGATCTTCTTCAGGATCTCATCGGCCAGCTTCTTGGCTTCTTCCTTGGTGCGGGTCTGTTCGCCGGAGCTGGTCGTCGCACTGCTGCTGGTCGTCGTGCTGAACTGTACCAAGATGTGCTTTGCGCGGACAAAATCCTTCAGATATTTGTCCATCTTATCCTGCTTGTTCTTCACATTGTAGTCATACAGATAACGATACAGTACCTCATTGCGCAGCAGGATGTCGCCGTACATCTTTTCGGTGAGGTTATTGTATGCCAGCAGTTCCAGAAACTCCTTGTCGGACTCGTACATATCCTTCATGTCCTGAATGTCCTTTTCGACATTCACCCGGTCCTCGGCATTGGCTGCATAGCCGTTGTCGGCCAGAATCTTGTCATACACGGCCGCCTGCTTGATGTAGGTTTCTACCAGCGTCTTCAGACCCTTCCGACCGGACTCGTTGTTCTTCCAGTAGGACTCGTCGCCGCCGTCGTAGTCGCTCTTCAAGCCAAGGTAATAATACCGGTATTCCTCCATGGTGATGTCGCGGCCGTTGATGGTCATCACGACAACATCATGTGCAATGGGCTCGGCCTTGCTGCAGCCGGTCATCATCATACCGGTCAGCACCACCAGCACCAATGCCAGTGCAATAAAAATACGGGAACGCTTCATTTGCAAAGTCAACCTTTCTCTTTTGATCTTTTGGGAATGCGTACAACGCTATTATACATCAAAGAAAGCATTCTGTCTTGCTTTTTTTGATTTTTTTACAAATTTTTTTATTTTCGCCTCTGCCCTGTCACGCACCATTCTGCTACTTGTATGACGGGCAAATTTGTGCTATCATAACACCATCCCCGGCATCGCCGCCGGAACCCATCGAAAGGAGTCCCTTTCCATGCATTATACAACAACCGACCGCCTGCTGCAAAAGGCGGAATCACATATGAAGCGTGCCCACCCGTTGCGCGCTCTGCGCGCACTGACCGCCTGCTCCGCTCCCTTTCCGGATCAATGGACCCACCTGCTGAATGCGGTGCTAGCCCGTCTGCCCGATCGTCGGCTGGCCGCTGCATTTCAGAAGGCTGCTGCCGTCCGTTTTCCGGCAGATGTGTCGCCAGTATCTGCGCTGGCGCGTCTGTGCCTGCCGCACAGCGATCCTGACACCGTCCGGCGTTTGGCCCGCAGTATGCCGCAGCAGCTGGCACCATTGGCTGGTGGATTTCATCGCAGCGGCAACGAGTGCGCCTCCGCCGGTCTGCACGAAGAAGCCGTCCGCCAGTACCGTACCGCCACAGGTCTGGACGAAGCCCTGCAGATGACCCATTCGCCCAGCCGGTGCTGCTGGGCTGCTGCGCTTTATGCCACACATCGGTACCATGATGCCGCCGATGCCTTTTCGCCTTGCACCGGTACCGATGTCCGCCGTCCCTTGCCCGAATGCTACAACGGGCTGGCTCAGGTGCTGTCGGCAGAGGTGCTGATTGCGGAATCCAACCACGAACCGGCATTGGAAATTCTGCAGCGGTTGGCCGATGTCTCCTCCCCTTTCCCCGGTAATCCTTCGCTGGCCCGTGCGCTGGAAGGCTGCAGCCGTCCGGCTGATGCGGCACAACGCTGGCGGACCTGTGCGGAATCCGCTCCGCCCGCCGACCGCATTTTCTTTTTGACACGCGCAGGCATTGCCCTGCGGAATGCCGGAAAGCACGACGAAGCCCGTGCCCTCTTTGCGGAGATCCGGCAGTTATCCGACGGAAATCCCGCCGCCATTGCCGACGCTTGGCTGAACGAAAGCCTTTGCGCCTACGCACAGCATCGTTTCGGCGAAGAGATCACCTGCTGTATGAACGCACTGGAGGTGCTGGATCTGCGGGATACCGCACATCGCATCCGCCCTCTGCGCTATTGTGCCGACGCAGAATACCGCCTTCACCGCTTTGATGCCGGTGCTGCCCACTACCGTCAGGCCCTTGACTGCGCCCGTCTGCTGGGCGATGCCCGTCTGAGCGCTAAAATCGAGACGGAATGGGCCGACAATCTCCGGGAACATGCCGACGACCACACCGCCGCATCACAGCATTACACGACCGCCATCGCCGCCTTCCGCCGTCTCCTGCCTCACATCTCCGAGGTGCGGGAACCGTTGGCTATGGCCTTCAACGGCCGGGGCATCTGTGCATTTCACCTCCGCAATTACAAAGCACAGATTGCCGACAGTACCTCCGCCGTGGATATGCTTTCCCGGATGCAGGAATCTCCGGAAATTCTGCTGCAGCTTTCTGCCTGTCTGCGCAACCGAGCCGACAGTCTGGATCGTCTGGGCCGCTGTTCCGCCGCATTGAGCGACTACCGTCGTTCCGCCGACATCTACCGCAAAGCCGGCGCCGCTGCACCGCATCTGCTGGATGCGGAGGAACTGCCGGAACTGCTGTTGTGCTGCGGACGGATGTGTGACCGCATGGACCGCTACGACGATGCCGTCCGTTATTATGCCGAGGTACTGGAGATCCTGCGCAAGCACCCCGCTCCGCTGAACGGACTGGATCTGGAATACACCGTACTGGCCGCACTCCGCCGGGGCTATGCCGAAATGCGCTCCACCCGACGGAACTTCTCCCTTGCCATGCAGGATTTCCGGTATGTACTTACGCATACCGAAACTACGGAGCATCCCAACCTGCTGCGTATCCGTGCCTCCGCTTTCCGCCAGACCGGCGAACTCTATGCTGTCATGGAGCAGTATCCGCTTTCCCGTCAGGCACTTCACCTTGCCGCCGAAACCGAACAGCGGCTTCAATCTTTGAAAGAAGGAACATCCGATCATGTATGATTTTATTTTGTTTGACCTCGACGGTACGCTGACCGACTCCGCCGACGGCATCGTCAATTCCGCCCTGCACGCATTGGGCAAACGCGGCATCGCCGTTTCTGACCGCTCCGAACTGTACAAATTCATCGGCCCGCCGCTGATGGACTCCTTTATGCAGTTTTTCGGTTTTACCCACGAAGAATCGGTGCAGGCGGTCGTTGATTACCGGGAATATTATGCCAATCGGGGGATCTGGGAAAATACACTCTATCCCGGTATCCCGGAACTGCTGGCCGACCTCAAAGCCGCCGGCAAAACCGTCATCATGGCGACCTCCAAGCCGGAGCATTTCGCCAGACAGATTGCAGACCGCCTCGACATTGCAAAACATTTCGATCTGATTGCCGGGAGCACCATGGACGAAACCCGCACCAAAAAGTCTGATGTCATCACCTATGCGCTGGCACAGCTGAATGCAGATGGTGCCCGTGCCGTCATGATCGGCGACCGTTTCTACGATGTGGTCGGCGCCAATGCGCTGAATATTCCCTGCATCGGTGTCACCTTCGGCTACGGTTCCGAGGAAGAACTGCGTACCGCCGGTGCAGCCGCTCTTGCCCACAATACAGCAGACCTGCACCGTTTGCTGCTCGGCTGAGGAGGTCATCACCATGCAAACTTCTTATACCCGCCTCCGTGCCGCCTGCTATACGTCCAGCCTGACCACCTCCGTGATCGCCAACCTCTCTCCGGTACTGTTTATCACCTTTCACACGCTGTACGGTGTGTCTTTCGGTCGGCTGGGTCTGCTGGTACTCATCAATTTCCTTACCCAGCTGGGTGTAGATCTGCTGTTTTCGTTTTACTCCCATAAGTTCAACATTCCCCTCACCGTCCGGCTGATGCCGGTGCTGGCTGCCGCCGGACTGATCGTTTACGGCATAGCCCCGCTCTTCTTCCCCGGCAATGTATACCTTGGCATTGTATTTGGCACAGTGATTTTTTCCGCCGCTGCCGGACTGGCCGAAGTGCTCATCAGTCCGGTGATCGCCGCCATCCCGGCCAAGGATCCCGACCGCGAAATGAGCCAGCTCCACTCCGTCTATGCGTGGGGTGTAGTTGCGGTGATTCCGCTGAGTTCCCTGTTCCTGCTGGCATTCGGCAAAGAAAACTGGCTGTTCCTGCCGTTGCTCTTTGCGCTCCTGCCCCTCAGTTCTTCCATGCTTTTTGCTCAGGCGCAGATTCCGCCCATGAAAACCCCGGAGCGCGTCTCCGGTGCGCTGTCACTCTGCCGCAATCCGGCGTTGTGGCTGTGCGTGATCATGATTTTCTTCGGCGGCGCGGCAGAATGCACCATGGCGCAATGGTGTTCCGGTTATCTGGAGCAGGCACTTTCCATCCCGAAGGTGTGGGGCGATTTGTTCGGCGCGGCGCTGTTCGGGCTGATGCTCGCCATCGGGCGGACGCTGTATGCCCGGTACGGTCGTAACGTCGAAAAAATTCTGCTGTACGGCTTTGCAAGCTCCGTGCTCTGCTACATTGTTTGCGCGCTGACCGGTTCGCCCGTTGTGGGGCTGTTGTCCTGCGCGCTGACCGGCTTCTGCACCTCGCTGCTGTGGCCCGGTTCACTGGTGGTTGCTGCGGAGCGTCTGCCGCAGGGCGGCGTCTTCATCTATGCGATGATGGCCGCCGGCGGAGATCTCGGCGCAGCCGTCGGTCCCCAGCTGATGGGTTCCATCACAGATTTGTTTATTGCTTCGCCGGTACTGGCGCAATTTGCGCAGCAACTTGCCCTCTCGCCCGATCAGCTGGGTCTGAAAGCCGGATTGCTGCTGGCGGCACTGTTCCCGCTGTGCGGAATGTTCATCGCGCGGCGTTTTTGCCACAAAGCCACAAAGAAATGATCAAAAAAGTTCCCCCAAGCGTAATGCCTGAGGGAACTTTTTTGATTCGATTTACTTTATGAAACCACACACAAAATCATTTCAAACAGAAAAATCAAAGTAATAAACGCCATCACCTTGTAAAGACACATCAATGGTAGTTCTTCCATATACTTTCAAATCATCATATGTAATACGATGACCTTCCTTTATACCCATTCTTTTTCTGAGATATTTCCCTAATTCCGCCTTAGACGGAGTACTTGAAATTTGTTTGGGATATAGCTCTCTTTTTCCGTTAAAGGTTTTCGGGATAGACCCTTCCAGAAGACCAGTCATTGACGTACCGTCGTCCCAAAGGATTTCAATACAATCGTTATGACGATGACCAATACGTCCAACTTTTTCTCCCTCCGATGGACACGCTTGTTTTTGTGGAAACATATCTGGATAATGTTCTAATAGATCAGCACCTATTCTGATATACGCATCATTGATGTTTACATGGGAACCTGTAAGTTTAGCAAGCCCCCAGTTGATACCACTCTGTGGTGGAACAACGGGTTGATCGTTTTCCATAATGAACAGTGGCATTGAGCAAACATCTTTGTCATATACAGCAGGGGCAGTATCTTCGTTAGGATTATGTTTTCTGCTTTTATTTTCTGACACTATCGCATCTTTGCATGAAATAGCCTTATTAAGAATCAAATCCAGATATTCGCCTAAAGGTTCAAATGTATCAGCAGTAGCATCTGCGAGAACCTCTTTAAAAGGTGTTGTAAGACCATTCGTTGAAAAATTTGCAGAACCAACCAATGCGCTTCGGACTTCTCCTTTATATCTCCAGATATAGCATTTTGCATGAACTGGTATCGTTGAATAAAGGATTTTGACTTTACTCAATTCCTCATCTGCATTAACTAGTGTGCTATGCAAACTGCGCTGTATACCATCGCAACCGTACATCCCATATACTACCGTAGTCTTGACCGGAAGTGTTTGAAGTGTTCTGATTGGATGTGGTCCAACATACCCCGATATGATGATTAATTCATCACAAGACAACAACTGGTTTCGATTGAAGATTATCTGATCAAGATTTCTGTAAAACAACATATTCGTCACCATTATTTTCAAAAAGAAGTCGGTAAATCGCTGTTGCCAATATCTTAGAAAAAATGGGTGGTACTGCGTTGCCAATCATTTTATAGGCATCTGCTTGTGTTCCTATAAACTCATAGTTATCCGGAAACCCTTGCAGGCGTGCAGCTTCTCTCACAGTAATACTTCTCGCCTGCGCTGGGTCAGGATGAATGTGCCGCAAACCATCCTTAAACAGATGAGCCGGGATTAAGTTGCTTGGCTCGTCCCATCGTATAACATGATACTTATGAACATTTGAAACATGACCGGTTACTTCAGTATATAGTTTTTTCAGTGCATCCGTACTGACAAACTTATTTTCACCGTCCTCAATATCCTGAGCAAGCATCGCAAAAATTTTTTGATCTCTTTCACTGTGCCATCTGGAATTATGGTTGGGCAGGCCATTTGTCTCAAAGCTATGTGAGTATCTTTTTTTACCCACCTTAAATTCTTGAACAGGGAATAATTTGGGCAAATCTCCGATTGCATCCCGAACCGTTTTCTTGATTTGAACTTTGAAACTTGGCAAAAGCGAAAAGTAGAACTGTTTCAGTAACTCATTCGCTTTTTCTCCAAAAAACTCTTTGCTTAAACCAAGAATAATAATCCGGCTTCTATTCTGCGGAACTCCATATTCAGAAAAGTCAACTACGGCTTTTGACAAATCTGACAAGACCACATATCCTGCATCATCAAAAGTTTTTTGAATGATTTTTATAATGGGTTCTCCGGTCGGCATAGCACTTAAGATGCCCGGTACATTTTCAAATACAAATGCCTTTGGCTTGTATCGTGTAACAACTTTCATATAACTTTCAAATAGAAAATTACGATAGTCATTTTTCATTCCATACTCGTCTCGAACACGTCCAGCAATAGAATATGCCTGACACGGCGGGCCACCAATAATAATATCAACTTTTTGATTTCCTACAAGATAATCTAAACCACTATTTTCGCCGTAATGCTCGTCAATCCATCCACTAAATAGTTCGTCGGTTCTTTGAATATCAAAACGCAACACACGCGAATACGCGTCTTCTATTCCCCAAATTTCTTTTAGATGCTTTGCAAGGGTTTCGCAAGGGGCTTTTTCCCATTCAACACAAGCAAGCGTCTCATACAAGCCGGACTGTTCAAATCCTTCACAAAGACCGCCACAACCTGCAAAGAGGTCCATAGCCTTTACTTTACTCATGATGTTTTCCCTCTATAATCTCGCAAAGCACTCTTCCGAGCGCGTACCCCAAAAGCGGTGGCACAGCATTTCCTACTTGACGGTTCTGTTGTGTCTTTGTTCCAGTAAATACAAAGTCGTCTGGGAAGGACTGTAACCTCGCATTTTCTCTTATAGTGGGAACTCGATTGTATTGATAGTGAAAATGATTTCTATGTCCAGTATCAATTGTTTTTGAGGGCTTATTACCATCATAACGTGTCCATGCTTCGTTAAACTTTCTGCTTTCGCCTACGCCAGCTGGCAAGTCTCTCCAATTTCCTCCTTCCGGAACTTGAGCAATCGTGTCGATAACGAACTGTTTATGCGCCGTTGCAACATGATTATACAATGTAGTACAGTTGCCACGCATCTTTTCTTGGTATGCAGTACGGGGTTCGGAAGTGTATGCATCTTCTTCTGCTCCCAATTCATTGATGCGCGAGGGAAGATCGTCCAGGGCTTCTCTGCACGTAATATAATGCTCTGCATCAAGAATGGGTTCTGGAAATTTCGGGATACCAATATCGGCTCTGATTCCCATAAAAATAAGCCTTTTTCTTATTTGAGGAACTCCATAATCAGCAGCACACAGAATTTTACATTCGATATTGTATCCCATGTTTCTGAACCGATGAAGCACCTCGTCTTTGACCTGCCCATCATACATAGTTGCCATACCCGGCACATTTTCAATGATAAATCCTTTGGGCTGATACTGTCGGACCATTTCCAAAACAGCAAGATACAATTTATTTCTTGGATCGTCAAAATTTCTAGGACCAGTAAGTGAAAACCCTTGACAGGGAGGACCTGCAATAATTACATCAATTTCACGTTCCCCAGCAATTCGTTTAATTTCGTCAAATGTTTCCTGCTTGGATAAATCAGCATTGAGAGGTTTTGCACCATTATGGTTTCGTGCAAAGGTATTCAGTGCCGCTTGGTCATTATCCACACCAACGATAATATTAAAACCCGCGTCCATGAATCCTCTTGAGAGGCCACCGCAACCAGCAAACAAATCAATCGCATTCATCGGTTTATTCCTCCTGACTATTGTCAAAAGGTATACCTTTTGACAATAGTCACTACTGGAAAAATGGCAATGAAAGAAATTATTTTTGCGTTCTCAAAATACCGAAAAATTCTTGATAAATCTTTGGTTTTGTGCTATTCTTAGGTGTGTAAAAATGGCTGTCAAAAGGTATACCTTTCGACAGCCATTTTTACACAAAAAAACGTCTTTCCACCTCCCCTCCGGGAGCGCAGAAAGACGTTCTTTTTATGCCTTTTTTTACTTGTTACTTCGTCGTCACATACGTGTCGCCCACGCTGACCATACCGCCGGTGCAACGGAATACCAACGATACACCCAACCGCTTGCCCCGCTGATTTTCCGGAATCTCCACCACATAATCATGCGGCAATTCGTCTGCCGAGGACAAAATCTTCTCCCCCGCCAGATACAGGTCAAAATTTCCCGCTACGCGGTTCAGATGAATCTCGCCGGGTTCTTCCGGTGCCGTAAACATTCCCGCAAAGCAGGCATATCCCTGTTTCCCGCTCATCATCAGGCTCTTGGGTACACCCGCCATCGTGGGGATCCAGTTGTACATCAGATCATGGATCTGCTCCGGACGCGGATACTCGCTGTGAATGTCCGACATCCGCCACGGGCAGATCCGCAGCCACGGCTCGCACGCCGGGATGGATTCATACTCTGCCGGGCGCACCTCTACCGTGCATTCATCGGAAAATGCGCCGCACACCGCTTTGACCGTCAGCGGGCCATTGCCGTCCGCACGGACGACCGCCTGACAGCAACCATGGTACAGCGTCGTCTCGTTGGTGTTTTCTTTTGCATGGCTGCAGGTGTCGCCGTTGCCCACACCCAACACCGTACCGCCTTTCACGGTAAAGACAACCTTTTCCGGTGTCTCGCACACTTCACCGTTTTCATCAATGAGGTACACATTGAATACCGTAGCTTCTCCGGTCCGGGCCTCCTCGCTGCCGCACTCAATGGCCAGAAAATCCGGTTTGCCGGCCTTATGCAAAGCCTGTTCGGCAATTTTCTTGCCGTTTTTCACCGCTACGATCCGCAGATCGCTGTTTTTCTCCACCGGGATGGGCTTCGGCGCATACGGGTCATTGGCATACGACCGGACCTTGCCCTTTTCCCGGACATGGATGGCATCGCCATCGGTATAGCACATCAGAAATGCCTGTTTCGGGTCGGCCGGATTGGTGTAGCGCACCGCCTGCAGCTGATTTTCCAGCCACATCGCCTGATACCAATAAAATGCATCCTTCGGGAAGCCGCACAGGTCCATGGCGCCGAAATCTGCCGTCACATTGGGCCACACCGCCTCACCGCGGTAGTCCATGCCCGTCCACGCAAAGCCACCTGCCACACACGGTCGCTCCGCAATGCGCTTCCAGGTCGTGCCGGGGTCATCGGCCCACGCATACATATTCGGCGCGCCCCCGCCGGTCAGACTGCGGATTCTGCCGAATGCACTGCGCCGCAGTTCCGTATCGCTGACAAAATTCTTCGTTTCGCTCCGCTGGCTCAGATAAGACGATGTCTCCGAGCCCACAATGGGCATATCGGGATACGCCGCATGGAATTCATCGTACCCATACTGCAGATAATTGAACCCCATCATATCCACGACGTTGACTGCACCCTCGCACTCCAGCGGACCGTTCATGCCGCCGGACACCAGACGGGTGCCATCTTCTGCATCCACCACTTTTTTCATCGTGCGGGCAATGCGCTCGCCCATCACACTGCACTGCAACGGTTCTTCATTGAACAGGCTCCAGAAAAATACACATGGATGATTCCGGTCCCGGCGCACCATTGTGCGCAGCTGATGCAGTTCCTCCTGCGCCGAACCGAAATGCCGCGTTTCATCCATCACCGCAAAGCCCAGTTCGTCACAGGCCCGGTAAAATCCGGGACTCTGCGGATTGTGGGACGTCCGGATGGCATTGCAGCCCATTTCCTTGAGCATCTGCAAACGATACAAATGCAGTTCATACGGGATCGCTACACCCACGCCTGCATGGTCGTGATGCATACATACACCCTTGAGTTTCACCGGTTCGTCGTTGAGTACACACCCGTTTTCCACGTCAAAACGCACCGTCCGGAATCCGAACGGGATGACTTCCTCGTCCAGCACTTCGTCTCCGTTGCGGAGCGTCACCGTCACATCCTCCAGTTCCGGCGCATCCAGATACCACAGCGGCGGATCCTCCACCGTTACCGTTGCCACACGACCGTCTGCCGGAACTTCCGTCGTTTCACCCATACATTCCACCGTCACGGTCATTCCGTCTGCTGCGTTTTCCACCTCTGCCCGGACGTGCAGATTCCACAGATCGCCCTCGCCCCGGTCAGACCATACAAACACGCCATCATGAGCAAATGCTGCTTCTTCCGTCACTTTCAGCCACACATCCCGGTAAATACCGCAGCCATCGTACCACCACCCTTCACCCCGATGGTTGTCACACCGCACTGCCAGCAGATTCGGCTGCCCGTAATGCAGCAGGTCCCCGACCTCTGCATAAATGGGCGTGTAGCTGCTCTCGCTTTTCGCAATGCAGATGTTGTTCAGGATGATCTGTGCATGACCCGAAATGCCTTCAAACAGCAGATATACCCGCTTGCCCATCCATTCCGGCTTGGCTTCAAACCATTTCCGGTACCATCCGGCGCCGCAGGGCTTGTATCCCTGTACACCATCCTTGTCGTAATCCTCCTCCACTACCCAATCGTGGGGCAGATTCACTTCCTGCCAGCTCCGGTCGCTGCAGCCGTCACTGCCCGGACCGACCATCGTACCGGTTTTGGTGTAACCGGTAAACATATTAAAATCATCGTCACCGCCGGCTGCGCCCTTCGGCACTTCCTTTTTGAACCGCCAGCCGCTGTTCATCCGATACATTTTTTTCATTTTTCCGTTCTCCTTACAAAATCCCTGCCTGCCGTACCGCCTTCAGCCACTCCCGCGCCAGAATATCATTGCCCGCCGGAGTCAGATGAATGCAGTCCAGACTGAATGCCTCCGGCGGATATTGTTCACACAATGCTTCAAACACATCAAACATCGGCACGAATACCGCCCCGTATTTTTCAGCGAGCTTCTTCACTTCAGCCCCCCGCGCACGGACCTCCCTGTGCCAGATGGCCCAATCCCGGTCCACATCCTCCCCGAAGGTTTCGTCCATGTACTTCATGCGGAATACAAACGGCTCCACCAGCACGATTTTCGCATCCGGATGCGTTTCCACGACTTCCTGCAGCATCCGGTCGAGAATGAATGCAAACCGCGCCGGATCACTGCCCTGCTGCATCCGCAGCCCGAAGCCCACGTCGTTGATGCCGCACAGCAGACTCAGCACGTCAAATGCCGGATTCAGCGCATCCTCCATCCACCGGCCGTATAAATCTGATACCCGGTTGCCGTTGATACCCCGGTTGTAAATCTCGTACCCGGCCCCCGGATGCGCCCCCGTCAGCCGTCCGCAGATCATATTCACGTATCCGCCGCCCAGACCGCGGTTTGGCCGCAGTTCTGCACGGTCCCGTCCGGCATCCGTCAGCGAATCCCCCTGAAACAATATTTTCATCGTCCAGCGCCTCCCGGCAAAAAATAAACGCACGGCACGTCACTGCGCCATGCGTTTATTATAGCTTATTGATCAGACTTTTGCAACGGTGATTTCAGCAGCTTCGCCGTTGATATCCCACTTCTTGGTGTAGCCTGCCATTTCTGCCTCCATGCTGTCGCCCAGCACGTCGGCCAGGATGTCGGCACCGTGGGAAGCCACCAGCTTGTTCAGCTTCTTGCTGCCGGTGATGGATACACGGATGTGATCCACCACGTCAAAGCCGGCTTCCTTACGCATGGTCTGGATCTTGCTGACCAGTTCGCGCACATAGCCCTCGTTGATCAGTTCGGCGGTCAGTTCGGTGTCGATGGCCACGGTCACGCCGTTGTCGGCCACGGTCGCAAAGCCCGTCTTCTGTGCGGCGGTCACCAGCAGATCCTCGGCACCCAGCTTCACTTCGCCGTCGGCCAGCTTCAGCGTCACGAAACCGGTTGCATCCAGTTCCTTCTTGGCGGCGTTACCGTCGATGTTGGTCAGCGCACCGCGGATCTGGCCCAGCTTCTTGCCGAACTTCGGACCCAGCGTCTTCAGCTGCGGCTTGAAGGTATAACTCATCATGGAATCCAGATTGTCGGCGAACAGTACCTGCTTCACGTTCAGCTCATCTTCGATGATCTCCAGATAAGCCTCAGGCAGCTGGCTGCCGGTCACGTACATCTTGCCCAGCGGCTGGCGGTTCTTGATGTTGGAGGTGTTTCGTGCGGCACGGCCCAGCGTGACCACTTTCAGCACCTGATCCATGTGGGCTTCCATCTCACGGTCAATGTGGCTTTCGTCCACCACCGGGAAGTCGCACAGATGTACGCTTTCTGGAGCGTTCTTGTCCACCGAGCGCACCAGATTCAGATAAATATCCTCCGCCATGAACGGGATCATCGGTGCAGCGGCCTTGGATACCGTCACCAATGCGGTGTACAGCGTCAGATAAGCGTTGATCTTGTCCTGTTCCATGCCCTTGGCCCAGTAGCGTTCACGGCCACGACGCACGTACCAGTTACTCATATCGTCCACGAAGCTTTCCAGCACGCGGGCGGCTTCGGGGATGCGGTAGCGGGCCAGATTGTCGTCCACACCCTGCACCATGGTGTTCATACGGGACAGCAGCCACTTGTCCATGATGGACAGCTTGCTGTAATCCAGTTCATACTTGGTGGGGTCGAATTCATCGATGTTGGCATACAGCACATAGAATGCGTAGGTGTTCCACAGCGTACCCATGAACTTGCGCTGACCCTCCACGACCGCCTTGCCGTGGAAACGGTTGGGCAGCCATGGAGCGGAATTGGTGTAGAAGTACCAACGGATGGCGTCGGCGCCGTAGGTCTGCAAGGCCTCCATGGGGTCTACGGCGTTGCCCTTGGACTTGGACATCTTCTGACCGTTCTCGTCCTGTACGTGACCCAGCACGATGACGTTCTTGTACGGGGCCTTGTTGAAGATCAGCGTCGAGATGGCCAGCAGCGAATAGAACCAGCCGCGGGTCTGGTCCACGGCTTCGGAAATGAAGTCTGCGGGGAACTGTGCTTCAAACAGCTCCTTATTTTCAAAGGGATAGTGATGCTGTGCGAACGGCATAGCACCGGAGTCAA